>NZ_QGSW01000276.1:0-17778 GCF_003176715.1 Micromonospora sp. S4605 | reverse complement strand
CTTGTTCTTCGCGTCCTTGCCAGGGAACCGAAGGATCATCAGACGGTGGCCGGCTTCCGTCTCCACGACACGCCGGATCCACAAAGGACTATCTCGGCGGCCGAGACGCCAGGGGTTAAAGAACAAGGTGTGCCACGAACGCAAGGAGGAGCTTATGTAGGTAGAGCGACTTTATGCGGTGCTGTGCAGGAGATGAAGGTTTTGGCCCTTCGGAATCGCCCTGCGGGGGGAGGTTCCAAACCGCCACATGCTGCGGAAGTGGTAACGCGACCGTGGTGAGCGATGTGGAAAAGGCACTGATTGAAGTGTCAGGTGGGGATCAGGAAGACGAGCGTGAGCGAATCACTGACGACGTGTCGTTATTTAACTCTAGGTGGCATCAAAACCGGGGTGCCTTGTTGATCCCGGGAAGAGTCTGGCGGATACCCGTTTACTGGCCAGATGGTGTCCGGCATGGAGGTGACGTGAGCCTGATCTGCTGCTCTTGCACGGAACGTGGGAAGGCATGTCTCGACACCGCTGCCCCGGCGCGGGGTGCGAGAGGGAGCGCTCCAAGCGGCTGACACCGCAAGGGGTTGAGTATCGTCGCGAGGCGTGCTGGCGGACCGGCTCGTAGTAGTGCCGAAGCCCCTGTAATGGGGGTGGAGCGAAGGAGCCGGGTCATCCGTGGCTGTGTGTGTCTGGTCAACCGGACGTTGTTCGGGAGGAGCCGATGGACAAGCTGAAGTCACCAGAGAAGCCGTTTGAGATTTCGAAGTGGGAGGTCTGGGAGGCGTTTCGTGAGGTAAAGCGAAATCAGGGCGCGCCGGGGGTGGATGGGCAGTCCATCGCCGACTTCGAGGCCGATCTGAAGGGCAACCTTTACAAGATCTGGAATCGGATGTCGTCGGGGACGTACTTTCCGCCTCCGGTGCGAGCGGTGGAGATTCCGAAACAGCACGGCGGCGGCACGAGGATGCTCGGCGTCCCCACCGTCGCCGACCGGGTCGCGCAGACCGTGGTGGCCAAGCACTTGGGAATTCGTGTGGATCCAATATTTCACGAGGATTCCTACGGTTACCGGCCGAAGCGGTCGGCCCTGGATGCGGTCCAGCGTTGCCGGCAACGGTGTTGGAAGAAAGACTGGGTGATCGATCTTGACATTCAGAAGTTCTTCGACAGCGTCCGGTGGGACCTCATCGTCAAGGCTGTCCAGGCTCACACCGACGCCGTCTGGGTGACGTTGTATGTCGAGCGGTGGCTCCAAGCGCCGCTGCAACTGCCCGACGGGACCTTGCAGCAGCGGGACCGGGGGACCCCGCAGGGGTCCGCGGTCTCGCCCGTGCTGGCGAACCTGTTCATGCACTACGCGTTCGACACCTGGCTCGCCCGCAACTTTCCGGACGTGCAGTTCGAACGCTATGCCGATGACGCGGTCGTGCACTGCGTCAGCGAGCGCCAGGCCCGCCAGGTGCTGGCGGCACTCGGGAACAGGATGGACGAGGTCGGGCTGCGACTGCACCCCGACAAGACCAAGATCGTGTACTGCAAGGACGGCAACCGGCGCGGCTCGTACGAGCACACGTCGTTCACCTTCCTTGGACTCACGTTCCAAGCCCGCAAGGCGCGAAGCAGGAAGGGGAAGAACTTCACCAACTTCCTGCCCGCGATCAGCAAGGGAGCCCTGAAGAAGATCAGCAGGGAAGTCCGCTCCTGGCGGATCCACCTGCGGATCGGCCACACCTTCGCCGAGCTCGCACGAAAGATCAACCCGATCGTGCGCGGCTGGCTGCAGTACTACGGGGCGTACTACCGCTCCGCGCTGCTGCCCCTCCTGGAACGCATCAACGCCTACCTGGTGCGCTGGATCCGCAAGAAGTACAAACGACTGCGGCCGTTCAGGAAGGCCCAACAGTGCTGGCAGCGCATCACCCGCCAGTACCCGAGGCTCTTCGCCCACTGGGCATGGACACCGCGCTTCTGGTGATCAGGATGACAAGAGCCGTGTAACGGGAGACTGTTACGCACGGTTCTGTGGGAGCCCGGGGGTGAAATCCCCCCGGGCCACCCGACCTGAGTGGGCACGATAGGCAGCGTGGTGCCCAACAGGATGGCCACGAGGATGACCAGTCCCTGGCCCATGTTGGTGGGCAGCGTCCAGACGATGAACTTGGTGAGGTTGTCGAACACCCCGCGGCCTTCCTCCACGGCTGCCTCGATGGTGGCGAAGTCGTCGTCGGTCAGAACCATGTCGGCGGCATCTCGGGCGACCTCCGTGCCGGCCTGCCCCATGGCTATGCCGATGTTGGCGCGGCGCAGCGCCGGCGCGTCGTTGACGCCGTCACCGGTCATGGCTACCACGTGGCCGCGCGCCTGGAGCGCTTCGACCAGATTCAACTTCTGTTCCGGGGAGACACGGGCGAACACCTGCGCCCGCTCGACAGCGGGCGGGTACTGTTCGGCGGTGAGTGCGGCCAGTCTGGTACCGGTCAACACCCGCCCATCGCCGTGATCGCTCTCGTTGTGGCCGTCGCCAAGAAGCTTGAGCCGACGGGCGATGGCGGTGGCGGTGGTCGCGTGGTCGCCGGTGATCATCTTGACCGTGATTCCGGCAGTGTGGCACGCCGCGACGGCGGCGGCTGCGGCGGCTCGGGGCGGGTCGAGCATCGCCTGCAACCCCGTCAACACCAACGCGACGGCCCCCTCGCGCGCCTCGAACTCCTCGGGATCGGCGCCGGACCGCACAGCGGTGGCCAACACGCGCAACCCACCGCCGGCAAGGCGTTCAGCGGCGCGGGCAACCGCATCCTCGTCCAGCGGCCGGACCGAGCCGTCGGCGCCCATCTGGTGAGTGCACATGGCGACGATGCGCTCCACGGCACCCTTGGCCAGCGCGACATGGTCGCCGGTGGCCCGCTCGCGGTGGAGAGTGGCCATGTACTGCCTCTCGGAGCTGAACGGGACCACTGCGACGCGTGGGAACTCCTCGCCGACTTCGGCCGGCGTGACGCCTGCCTTGGCACCAGCGACGATCATGGCTGCCTCGGTGGGATCGCCGATGACGCGCCACCCGCGGTCGTCGCGGACGATGCTGGTGTCACTGCAGGCGACGCCGGCACGCAGGCACCACCGCAGCGCGTGGTCGTGCGCGACTGCTGCGGGAGCGCCGTCGCGGTCGCGCAGCTCCCCCTCGGGGGTGTAGCCGGCACCGGTGACCTCGTAGGCGCCGTCGGGCGTGACGACGGCCCGTACCGTCATCTGGTTCTCGGTGAGCGTGCCCGTCTTGTCCGAACAGATGATGGTCGTGCTGCCGAGCGTCTCCACCGCCGGCAGCCGTCGGATGACCGCCCGCCGGCGCGCCATGCGGGCGACGCCGATCGCGAGAGTGATCGTCACCACCGCCGGTAGCCCTTCGGGGATCGCGCTGACAGCCAGTGCCACTGCGGCGGTGAACGTCTCGACCACAGGCTGCCCTCGCAGCACGCCAACGGCGAACGTCACCGCGGCGAGAGCGAGGATCACCACGGTCAGCAGCCGGCTGAACCGGGTGAGCTTCGCCGTCAGAGGAGTGGCCAGCGTCTGCGCGGCCCCGACGAGACGATGGATCTGACCGATCTCGGTCTGCGCCCCCGTGGCGACGGCCACACCCACCCCAGAACCCCCGCTCACGAGTGTGCCGGAGTAGACCATGTTGCGCCGGTCCGCAACGGGTGTGGGCTCGGGTACGGCCACCTCGTCCTTCACGACAGGGGCGGACTCGCCAGTGAGGGCGGACTCATCCACCCGCAACTCCGCCAGGCGCACCACCCGAAGATCGGCCGGCACCTTGTCACCGGCCTCCACCAGAACGAGGTCACCGGGCACGATCTCCTCCGAGGCCAACTGGCGCTCGTGACCGTCACGCACCACCCGGGCCTGCGTGCGAACCATGGACCGCAACGCGGACAACGCGGCCTCCGCCTTGGACTCCTGCACCATCCCGATGAGGGCGTTGACGACCACCACGGCGAAGATGACGACGGAGTCGACGCCCTTGCCCAACGCGGCGGTGACCACTCCCGCGGCTATCAGGACGTAGATCAGCGGGTGATGGAACTGACGCAGCAGCCGCATCCACGCGTTCCCGCGGGCCGCAGTGGGAAGCACGTTCGGTCCGAACCGCTGCAGCCGCTGCGACGCCTCCTCAGCGGAAAGCCCGCGCTCGGCGTCGGTCTCCAGCAGCACGACCACGTCGTGCGCTGCCAGCGTGTGATGCTCCTTGACTACAGACACGGTCGCCTGCCCCGCGGCCCTCGCACGGTGGGCACAACTGCGCCGACGGCGATTGTCCACAGGCATCCGCCCCGCGTGCTCGGCTCGGCCATCGAAACGCGACCAGCGCTGTCCAGACAAGCGGTAGAGCCCGCGTCGACTCGTTCGACGGCCTTGCGACCGGTGCGCGCCCGCACCGAGCAGATCTGGGACATGGGCAGACACCCCCATCGCACGTCAAATCCCCTTTGCCATGATGACGCCGATCGGCGAACGTCCGCAGGACTTCGCCCGATGTATTCAAACCCTCGCGCTTGCTGGAGGCGAGACCTCGATACAAGGTGCCCGATCCCGACGTGCAGCCAGGACGTGGCCAACAGGATGACCGCAAATGTCCGGGCGGCCTTGCGGCAAGCCCGCCGAAATCCGGGTCTACTGATGTTCTCGTGGGTGGGGTTTCATGATCGTCCGGGTAGTGGTGGGCACAGGCCGCCGCGGCGGAGGTTGGCCATGGTGATCAGCGCTTGGGCGCTGCGGTAGCCGTAGGCCTGGCGGGTCAGGACGCGCAGGTGGACGTTGTTGGCCTCGATCCGGGCGTTGGACAGGCCGCTGTCGAGCATGTTGTGGATCGCTGGCAGATGACGGCGGATCGAGCGGGCGAGTTTGACGAACGGGGCCAGCTTCGACCGGCTTGCCCAGCGCAGCCAGCCCTGCAGCAGCAGCCGGCCGTCTGCGCCCTTGACCGCGATGACCTGCCGGAACTGTTCCTTGAGCAGGTAGACCCCAAATTGCGACGCGCGCCGTGTCGTCCGGTGAGTTTCCCGGTTCTCGGGCGGCGTGGCAGTCCGATTGAGATGCTGAGTGCGTCCAACCAGCCACTCGAATGGGGTGGGGAGGTAACCAAGGTGAGGGCGCTAGTCTACGGCGGTCCTGGGAAGCGGTCCTGGGACGAGGTGCCGGACCCACAGGTCGTGAATCCCACCGACGCGATCATCCGGGTTGACGCCGTCACCATCTGTGGCACCGATCTGCACATCCTGAGCGGAGACGTGCCCGAGGTGCAGGCCGGGCGGGTTCTCGGACACGAGGCGGTCGGCACGGTCACCGAGGTCGGCGCCGCGGTCAGCACCGTACGGCCGGGCGACCGGGTGCTCGCATCATGCATCTCCGCCTGCGGGCGCTGCCGTTTCTGCCGGCAGGCACGGTACGGCCAGTGCCTGGGCGGGGGCGGCTGGATCCTGGGACACCAAATCGATGGGGTGCAGGCGGAGTTGGCCCTGGTGCCGTTCGCGGACCTGTCCACGTACACGTTGCCGGACGACGTCTCCGACGAGGCCGCCCTGATCCTCGCTGATGTTCTGCCCACGGCGTATGTAGGGATTGACCGTGGAGATGGAACTGCAGGTCACCCCGGGGCGACACAGTGGTGATCGTGGGGGCTGGCCCCATCGGACTCGCGGCCATCTGGACAGCCCGGCTGTTCTCGCCGTTGTGCGTCATCGTGGTCGAAAAGGCAGACGGCCGGTTGCGGGCGGCCACGCAACTCGGCGCGGACATCGTCGTCAAGCCAGACGACGACGTGCTGAAGGTGGTTCGCTCGGTCACCGACGGGCTCGGGGCAGACGTGGTGCTGGAGGCAGTAGGGGTGCCGGCATCGTTCGAGCTCTGCCTCACCCTGGTCCGACCGGGTGGGCGGGTGGCGAACATCGGGGTACACGGCAAGCCGGCGACGCTGCATCTGGAGGAGCTCTGGATTCGGGACATCACGATTACCACGGGCCTGGTGGACACCTACTCCATCCCGACCCTCCTGCGGATGGTCGCCGCCGGGCGGATCGACACCGCCAACATGATCACCCACCGGTTTCCGCTGGGGGACATCATGCGGGCCTATGACGCCTTCTCCCAGCCAGGACAGACCGGAACACTCAAAGTGGCGCTGTCTCGAGGGTGAACCGCCGACGGGTTCTGTGAAGACCTCAACGCGCTCTTGGGATGTCGGCTCCGACCACCTCGCACGGCTGGTGTCGAACGTAGAACATCGGTTGTCGTATTCCTGCGTGAGACGTGGTGGCGATCGTCGGCTCGGGCGTGCTGCCTGCGTGTCCGTTCGTGCGTTTTCCAAAGCCGCCTGCCGAACCCGGCATGCCATGCCCTTGCCGCACACGGGGCTCGCCGTAGGTCCCGGATGGGTGCGGTGATTCTTGTCCCTTGCCGGTGCTGCCGACGCGCCGGACACGACAGACGACGGGTCCTCCTACCATGACGGCAAGCCGGTGGATCAGACGTTTCGAGCGACTCGTCATCGGCGTCCTGCTGCTGCTGTTGGCCGTTGTCCTGGTTCTCTCGGTGCTTGAACTGGCATGGGTGCTGTTCAACGACATCACCAGCCCGCCCGTGATGATCCTGGAGATCAACGAACTGCTCGACCTGTTCGGTCTATTCCTGCTGGTCGTGATCGGCGTCGAACTGTTCGAAGCGATCGTCAAGACATACTTTCACGAACGCGTGGACCGCGTGGAGGTCGTCATGATTGTGGCGATCATTGCGATTTCCAGGAAGGTCATCGTCATCGACGCTGAGAAGACGGAGCCGATGACCGCCGTCGGGATCAGCGCCATCATCCTCGCGCTCGCCACCGGCGTGTTTCTGCTGAGGTTGAAGCGCCACCCCGACGCTGTGCAGGCCGACTCCGAAAGCGAACACCGCCGCACCTGACACCAACCTGACACCCGCGCCTCTGGCCGGTTCGGCCCTACGGCGGCTGATGCGGGGCTGGTACGTCGCCTTGGCGGAGGCGCGACTTTCGTGCGACCGACAAGGGGACGCGTACCGCGGTGGTGTTGTTCAGGAACCCAAGGACCGGAAGGTGGGGCAGCAGGTGCGGGGATCGAACAGGGTGACGTTGCTCATCGTCTCCTTGTACGCCGTAGCGTTCCTTGTGTTCGGCTTGCTCGCCGACACTCCGGCCCGCACCGTGCAGGGTCTTTGCGTAGTCGATTGAGGTGCGTCTGACCTGGCCGTACGGGGTGCCGCGGCCTGTGTGGAGGGTGATGCGGAACGGGTGTGGCCCGTCGGTGATCATGGAGTTGCTGAGACAACATGACACCGAGAAGGACCACACCCGCGCATGTCATCATCGCTGATCGACGTGATCCGTCAGCATGCCCCCGTCCCGTGCGACACCACCGCTGCCGGCGGTGGGTCGTTTGGCCTGCTGGAGGCCCTGGCGCGGGTTCCCGACCCGCGTGACCCGCGGGGGATCCGGTACCCGCTGGCGAGCGTGCTCGCGGTCGCGGTGTGCGCGGTGATGGCCGGAGCCAGCACGTTCGCCGCGATCGGCGACTGGGTCGATGATCTCGATGCGCCGGCGTGGGGCCGGCTCGGGTTCACCGGTCGGGTGCCGGTGTTGACCACGCTGTGGCGGCTGCTGGTCCGCGTTGACGCCGAGACGTTGACGGCGGTCCTGGCGGACTGGCTGTGCTCGCGGGTGTCGGCGCCGTCGCCGCCGGTGCGGCGGGTCATCGCTGTTGACGGCAAGGTACTGCGGGGCGCGGTCCTACCCGAGGGACGGGTCCATCTGCTGTCGGCCTACGACACCTGCACCGGTGTGGTCCTGGCGCAGGTCCAGGTCGCGGCGAAGTCGAACGAAATTCCGGCGTTCGCCCCGCTGCTGGAGCAGGTCAAGGCACGGCTGGGCAGCCTGGCCGGGGTGGTGATCGTCGCGGACGCCCTGCACACGCAGGTCGCCCACGCCCGCACTGTCGCCGCTGCCGGCGGGGACCTGTACGTGTCGGTCAAGGCCAACCAGCCGACCTTGTTCGCCCAACTCAGACGGCTGCCGTGGGCGCAGGTGCCGATCGGGGACCAACACCGCGACACCGGACACGGCCGCCGCGAGACCCGCACCGTCAAGGCGCTGACCCTCCAGACTCCCGGCGGCATCGGGTTCCCCCACGCCCAGCAGGCCGTCCGGATCACCCGCACCCGCACGATCGCCGGCAAGCGGACCCGCGAGACGGTCTATCTGGTGGCGTCACTGACCGCCGCCCACGCCCAGCCCGCTGACCTGCAGCAATGGGCCCGCCTGGAATGGCACATCGAGAACCGGCTGCACTGGGTCCGCGATGTGACCTTCGGCGAGGACGGCCACCGGGCCCGTACCGGCAACGGACCCGCCGTCACAGCGGTCCTGCGCAACACCGCCATCGGATTCCACCGCGGCAACGGCGAGACCAACATCGCTCGAGCCACCCGACGCGCCAACCGCCGCCCCCACGACCTCATCACCACCGTGACCAGCAGCTACTCGACTACGCAATGACCCTGCCGCACCGTGCGGGGTCTCGCCGAGATTCTCGCGACAAGAAACGCCCTTCTCACGGACTACTTCGGCGTCGCCGGCGTCGGCCCCGCGTTCGTCAACGCCGGGATGCTGACCTTGTGCTCCGCAGTTGTCTACCTCAAACTGCGCGTCGAGATGACCGGGGTGTCGATCGCGTCCCTGTTTCTGCTTCTCGGGTTCGGTCTGTTCGGGAAGAATCTGCTGAACATCTGGCCCACCGTGCTGGGCGTGTTCCTCTACGCCCGGTTCGCGCGAGAGCCGTTCGCGCGGCACGTCAACACCGCCTTCTTAGGCGCCGCCCTCGCTCCCATCTTCTCGGATATTCTGCTCAACCCGCTCATGCCGCTGGCGGTCAGATTGCCGCTGAGCGCTGCCGTGAGCTTGCTTGTCGGGTTCATCCTGCCGCCCTCGGCCGCCCATCTCTTCAAAACCCACATGGGATTTAACCTCTACAACGTAGGGTTTGCCGCCGGCCTTATCGGAACTTTGGTTGTGGCGCTGCTCAGGTCGTATGGTCTCGTGCGAGAACCGGTCGTGGTGTGGACAAACGGGGTTGCCTTCCCGGTTGCCGCGTTCTTGACCGCCGTGTTCGCCTCGATGGTGGCGATCGGGTTTCTTCTTGACCGGGACATCCCGTCGAAAATGCGCGAGCTGATACGTACGTCGGGGCGGACACCGGCCGATTTCGTCGCGCTGTTCGGAGCTGGGCCGACGTTCGTCAACATGGGCGCCTGCGGCGTCGTCGCTATGGTGTACATCCTCGGCGTCGGCGGTGACCTGAACGGGCCAGTGATCGGGGCGATGTTCACTGTCGTCGGATTCGCGGCGTTCGGAAAGCATCCGCGCAACATCATCCCGGTCATGGTCGGGGTGTTCGTGGGTGCGTTGGCGAAACCGTGGCACGCCGACGATCCGTCAGTTCAACTCGCGGTGCTGCTGGCGACCACGTTGGCACCCATCGCTGGCCACTTCGGATGGCGGTGGGGTGTCGTAGCGGGGTTCCTGCACTCCTCGGCTGTACTGAGCGTGGGGTACGTACACGCGGGCCTCAACCTCTACCACAACGGCTTCGTCGGCGGGATCGTCGCCGCCGTTCTGGTGCCGGTCATCGTGGCCGTGCGGCGGGGCCAGGGCAACCGACGGTGAGCCGGTCGGCGCGGGGACCTGCCTGGCGTCGGGCTCGTGGTGGATTCCCGAGCAGCGTGCGGTAACCGGCACGCCCGTTCATGGCGCCGCCCGGGACGCGTTCGGCGAGGCTGCCCGGGATTTCCACGCCGGGGTGGCGGTCCGCACGACCCCGGCGGACCGGGTCCTCGGTGCTGATCGCCCGTCGGTGCCGGTCAATCCGCAGGCCCTGTGGCCACGGGTGAGACCGTGTTCGTAGCCGTTGTGGCTCCTGCTTCCGGTGGCTGCCTTTTCAGGATTCGTGCGCGCGGGCGCTGTTCTTGGGGGAGGCTGTGAGCCATGGACACCAAGGCCAGCCTGCGATACCCGCTGGACAGTAGCGAGTTGCGGCGGGTCGACGCGTACTGGCGGGCGGCCAACTACCTCACGGTCGGTCAGATCTACCTGCTGGACAACCCGCTACTGCGCGAACCGCTGCGGCCCGAGCACGTCAAGCCGAGGTTGCTCGGCCACTGGGGCACCAGCCCGGGGCTCAACCTGGTGTACGCGCACCTCAACCGGCTGATCACCACCCGTGACCTGAACGTGATATACGTGACAGGCCCTGGGCACGGCGGTCCGGCCATCGTTGCGAACACCTGGTTGGAGGGCACCTACAGCGAGCTGTACGCGTCGGTGACCCGCGACGAGGCGGGGATGGCACGGCTGTTTCGCCAGTTCTCCTTTCCCGGTGGCATTCCGAGCCACGTGGCGCCGGAGGTGCCCGGCTCCATCCACGAGGGCGGTGAGCTGGGTTACTCGCTCATGCACGCCTACGGCGCCGCGCTGGACAATCCTGACCTGATCGTCGCCTGCGTGGTCGGCGACGGGGAGGCCGAGACCGGCCCGCTGGCGGCGAGTTGGTTGTCCAATGTGTTTCTCAATCCGGCGCGTGACGGTGCGGTGCTGCCGATCCTGCATCTGAACGGCTACAAGATCGCCAGTCCGACGATCTACGCCCGGATCCCGCAGGACGATCTCGTGTCGCTGATGCGCGGCTTCGGCCACGAGCCGCACCTGGTGGACGGCGACGAGCCGGAGACCGTGCACCAGAAGCTCGCCGCCGCGCTGGAGGACGCGGTGGAGGAGATCGCCGCCATCCAGCACCGCGCCCGCACCGCAGGCGACATCCGCCGCCCACGCTGGCCGATGATCGTGCTGCGCACCCCCAAGGGGTGGACCGGACCGGGCGTGGTCGACGGACAGCAGGTCGAGGGCACGTCTCGGGCGCACCAGGTGCCGCTGTCCCGGGGCCGGGACGACCCGCAGCAACTCGCGGCGCTGGAGGCGTGGCTGCGCAGCTACGGCCCTGAGGAGCTGTTCGACGCGGTCGGTGCGCCGACGGAGTCGCTCGCCGCGCCGCCGCGCGGACAGCGGCGGATGAGCGCGAACCCGCATGCCAACGGCGGACTGTTGCTACGCGACCTGGCCCTGCCGGACTTCCGTGACTACGCGGTGCCGGTGCACACGCCGGGCGGCTCGACGGCCGAGGCCACCCGGGTGCTGGGCGGCTGGCTGCGCGATGTCATCCTGGCCAATCCCGACCGATTCCGCCTGTTCGGCCCGGACGAGGTCGCCTCGAACCGGCTCGGCGCCGCGTTGGAGGTCACCGGCCGGGCGTTCGTCGCCGCCACCGAGCCGACCGACGAGGGCCTGTCTCCCGACGGGAGGGTCATGGAGGTGCTCTCCGAGCACCTGTGCCAGGGGTGGCTGGAAGGCTACCTGCTCACCGGCCGGCACGGCCTGTTCACCAGCTACGAGGCGTTCATCCACATCGTGGACTCGATGGTCAACCAGCACGCCAAGTGGCTGAAGGTGAGCCGGGGCATCCCCTGGAGGCGTCCGGTGGCCTCGTTGAACTACCTGCTCTCCTCGCACGTCTGGCGCCAGGACCACAACGGCTTCTCTCACCAGGACCCTGGGTTCATCGACCACGTGGTCAACAAGAAAGCCGAGATCGTCCGGGTCTACCTACCGCCGGACGCCAACACGCTGCTCTATACGATGGACTGCTGTTTGCGGGGCGGCAACCGCATCAACGTCGTGATCGCCGGGAAGAACCATGCCCCGAACTGGTTGTCGATGGAGCAGGCTATCCTGCACTGCCGACGCGGCGTGGGCATCTGGGGCTGGGCCAGCAGCGACCACGGCAGCGAGCCGGACGTCGTGCTCGCCTGCGCCGGCGACGCGCCGACCCTGGAGACGCTCGCCGCAGCCGACCTGCTCCGACAGCATCTACCGCAGCTGAAGGTCCGGGTCGTCAACGTGGTCGACCTGATGCGGCTGCAGCCGCAGCGCGAACACCCGAACGGCCTGCCGGACAGCCAGTTCGACACGATCTTCACCCGGAGCAGGCCTGTAATCTTCGCTTACCACGGCTATCCGACGCTCATCCACCGCCTCACCTACCGGCGCGCCAACCACCACAACATCCACGTGCGCGGCTACAAGGAAGAGGGCACCACCACCACGCCGTTCGACATGGTCATGCTCAACGATCTCGATCGTTTCCATCTGGTCATCGACGTCATCGACCGGGTGCCCGGGCTCGGCGCCACCGCGGCCCACCTACGTCAGGCCATGGTCGACGCCCGTCAGCAGTGCCGCGACCACACCCGCCGCTACGGCGAGGATCCACCGCACGTCACCGGTTGGCGATGGGCCACAGTCGAAGCGCCCGACACTGCCTGACCGCCGCGAGCCTACCCGCGGCGCCGGGTGTGGAGGAGCGGACAGCGCGCGTGGCGTCACGTGTCGACGGCTCGCTCGGTCTCGCGGTGGGCGGTGGGGCGTTCAGCCCGCGGAGATCGCGAACAGGGCTCGTCGGCCAGCGACTGGTGACCCGGCCGCTGCCATGACCAACTCCTCGATACGGGTGCCTGTCGCGGTTTCGAAGACACGCGCTCGGTTGAGGGAACACCATGAGATGACGGCGGTCGCCATGCCAGGCGCCGGCGTTGGAGCTACTGTCGCTGGAGGTACGGATGCAGGACGTGACTGTCGCTCCGGCCGAGGTGGGGCCGGCCATGCCGGGTCTGGCCGAGCGGGTGTGGATCAACGCCGACGAGGCGCCGCGGGCGGTGCAGTTCGTTCGCCCGGCCCCGGTGTCGCGAGCATGGCCCGTGCCCCGCCCGCAGCGCGGCGGCGACCTAGCGGTGACCTGCGCGCAGTTCCGCGACGACGTCTTCGCCCTGGCGCGCGGGTTCCTCGCCGCTGGCGTCAACCACGGTGACCGAGTCGCGTTGATCAGCGGCACGCGGTATGAGTGGACGCTTGTCGACTACGCGCTGTGGACGATCGGTGCGGTGACGGTGCCGATCTACGACACCGCCAGCCCCGAACAGGCTGAGTGGATCCTGTCGGACTCGGGCGCGGTGGGCTGCGTCGCGGAGACGGCCTCCCACGCCGAGGTGGTCACGGCGGCGCGGGCTAAGCTGCCGTCACTGCGTGAGGTGTGGCAGATCGACGCCGGTGACCTGATCGCGCTGGCCGGGCAGGGCCGCGCGGTCGACGACGCCCAGGCAAACGATCGCCGCAAGCGCGTGAGCGGCGCGGACATCGCCACGATCGTCTACACCAGCGGCACGACCGGCCGGCCGAAAGGGTGTGTGCTGACGCACCGCAATATCTACTGCGACGTCACCAGCACGGTCGGTGTGTTGCCGCAGCTGATGCACCCCGGAGCGTCGACGGTGCTGTTCTTGCCCCTTGCCCATGTGTTCGCCCGGCTGATCCAGGTGGGAATGGTGCAGACGCGGGCGACCATGGTGCACAGCGCCGACATCACCGCGGTGCTGGATCAGCTGCGCCGGCGCCGGCCGACGTTCATCCTCGCGGTGCCTCGGGTATTCGAGAAGATGTACAATACCGCGCGGCAGAAGGCCGATGACGCGCACCGTGGCTGGTTGTTCACCGCCGCCGACCGGGTGGCGGTGCGCTACAGCCGCGCTCTCGACTCTCCCAGCGGGCCCGGCCCGTTGCTACGGCTGCTCCACAGCGTGTGTGACCTGGTGGCGTACCGGAAGCTGAGGGCGGCGCTGGGCGGGCGGTGCCGGATGGCGATCGTCGGCGGAGCGGCCATGGGCGAACGGTTGGGGCACTTCTTCCGCGGCGCGGGGATCACCGTTCTGGAGGGCTACGGCCTGACTGAAACGTCGCCGGCGCTGACGGCGAACCAGCTAGAGGCGCAGCGGCTCGGCACGGTCGGCCGGCCGCTGCCCGGCGTCACGATCCGGATCGCTGAGGACGGCGAGATCCAGGCCTACGGCGACGTGGTGTTCCCCGGGTACTGGAACAACGCGGACGCGAATCGGGACGTGTTCACCCCCGACGGGTGGCTGCGGACCGGAGACATCGGCAGCCTTGACCCGGACGGGTTCCTTAGCATCACGGGCCGCAAGAAGGAGATCATCGTCACCGCGGCGGGCAAGAACCTCGCTCCCGCACCGATCGAAGCGGCTGTCCGCACCCACCCGCTGATCAGCCAGTGCATGCTCGTCGGCGACGGCCGGCCCTACGTCGCCGCGCTGGTCACCATCGACGAGCAGGCCTGGCAGCGCTGGCGTGCTGCCCACGGCTATCCCAGCGCGTCCGTGGCGGAACTACGGGACCTGCCGCAACTACGCACCGAAATCCAGACGGCGATCGACCGCGCCAACAGGTCGGTTTCCCGCGCGGAGCAGGTCAAGACCTTCCGCATCCTGCCCCGGGACCTCACCGAAGCCGACGGGGAACTCACCCCCACCCTCAAGATCAAGCGTGATGCTGTCGCCGGCCGCTACGCCGCCGACATTGACGCCCTCTACCGCGGCCACTGATCACCTCGAAAGGACTCCGATGCACCTCTGGCAACGGCCAGCTAAACGGCCCACTCATCACCGTGCCACTTTCCTTCTGCCCGTGGCGATCGCCGCAGCGGTAGCCGCGACCGCCGTGCGCATTCACAGGCGCCGCGCATCGCACGCCGACAGCGAGGCGCGACGGTCCGCTCTGTCAGGCGAGCACGACCTCACGCCACACGGCACGTCCAGCCGCGACTCGGCGGGCATCTCCGCCGGTCCAGCCCTCACCTGACGGTGGGGCTCCTCGCCGGGCTGCACCGGCTGGCACGGCGGACGCCGCCGTCCCGGGAACGATTCATCGACCTGCTGCGCGCGATCGCCATCGTCGCCGTGGTCCTCGGCCACTGGCTGGTCACCGTCGTCGGCTACGACGACGGGCAGATCGTCGGCCGGTCCGCGCTACCCGACCTGCGGTGGGCGTACCCGATCACCTGGCTGGTGCAGGTCATGCCGATCTTCTTCCTCGTCGGCGGCTACGCCAACGCCGCCTCCCTGACCTCCCACTACCGCAAAGGGCAGCACTCCGGGGAGTGGCTGGTACACCGCGGAGCGCGACTGGTGTACCCGACCACCGCGCTGGTGCTGACTCTCGCCGCTGGCGCCGGCGTCGCGCACGTGTGGCAGCCGGATCCGTCGCGGGTGCGGCTGGTGGTGTGGTTCGCCGCGATCCCGTTGTGGTTCCTGTCGGTCTACCTCATCGTCGTCACGCTCACCCCGCTGATGTGGAGGCTGCACTGCCGCTACGGGGCCGCCGTGCCGTTGGTCCTCATCGGCCTGGTCGCCGCCGGCGACCTTACCCGCCTGTTCGGCGATGAGAACTGGGGCAACGGCAGCTTCCTGTTCGGGTGGCTCGCCATCCACCAGATAGGCTTCTTCTGGCGCGACGGGCGCCTCCCCACAAGCCGCCGCACACTGTGGATGCTTTTGGCCGGGGGCCTCGCCGTGCTGCTGCTGCTCACCGTCCCCGGACCCTACGCCGTCAGCATGATCAACGTTCCGGGCGAGCGGCTGCACAACATGTCCCCACCCAGCCTCGCCCTGTTCGCGCTGTTCACTGTTCAACTCGCCGTAGCCCTGCTCGCGCGGGGACCTGCCGAGCGGTGGCTGCGCCGCCCCCGACCGTGGACGGCCGTCGTCGCGGTGAACACGATCATCCTCACCGTGTTCCTGTGGCACATCACCGCGGCGATCCTGCTCACCGCCGCCCTGCACGCCATCGGCATCCTGCCCACCCAGCCCGCCGGCAGCGCCGCCTGGTTCGCCTGGCGGGTGCCCTGGCTCGTCATGCTCACCGCCGTACTCGCCGTCCTCGTCGCTGTCTTCGGACCCATCGAAGCCCGCGCAACCAGGCGGCCGCGCCACCGCGGACGCTGGCTTCCTACCGCACTGGCCGATTGGCTGGCCCGGCCCGCTCCCCGCCTGACGCTCGCCGTCGCATGCCTCGCCGCGGTGGCCTTCGGCCTGCTGGACAACAGCCTCCTGCCCCGCACCCAGCCCGCTCCCCTCGGCATCCCCACCATCGCCCTGGTCGCGTACATCATCGGTGCGGCACTGCTCTACGCGCTTCGCTGTGCCCCCGCCGAACCCCCGCCATCCGACACGACCGATGAGGCCCAACCGGCTGCCGACCCGAGTAGGAGACGCGAATGACCAACGTCCGCGCGCCGATCGTCGTCGGCGTGGACGGCTCCGAGGAAGCACTGCGCGCCGTGCACTACGCCGCCCGCGAGGCCACCTGGCGCCAGCGTCCCCTACGAATCGTGCACGCCTTCATCTGGCCGCTGTTCCACGTCCCCCTTGACCGACCCGCAATCGGGCCGCCGGAGGCCGGCCTTCGCAACCAGGCCCACCGCATCGTCAAGCAGGCCATGCAGGCCGTCGCGACGGCCACGCCCGACATCGACGTCGACGGGGCCGTCGTCACCGGCGCTCCGGCCGCCGTCCTCACCGCCGAGTCCCGCACCGCAGAAATGATCGTTATCGGCGACCGTGGCCTTGGTGGATTCACCGGCCTCCTCGTCGGTTCCGTAGCGGTGCAGACAACCGTCCACGCCACCTGTCCCGTCCACATCGTCAAGGGAGACACCGACCGCACCGGCCCAGTCGTGGTCGGTGTCGATGGCTCGCCTCTCAGCGGCCACGCCATCGACCACGCAATTGACGAAGCAGCATGGCGCGACGCACCCCTGCGGGCGGTCCACGCCTGGCAACCCCCAGCACTCCTCCACGACGACCAGCACCTCGCGGCAGAGCCCCTAGTCCTCGCCGAATCACTCGCCGGACGGGCCCTGCGATATCCCGACGTCGCCGTCGAACAGGTGACCGTCGCCGACCAACCTGCCAGCGCACTGCTGCGCGCCGCCGCAGACGCCCAACTCGTCGTCGTAGGCGCACGCGGCCGCGGAGGCTTCACCGGCCTGCTGTTCGGTTCCACCAGCCACGCCGTCCTGCACCACGCCCCGTGCCCCACCGCCATCGTGCGTCCCTGAAAGACACCCCAGGGCAGGGCAGCCAGTTCCACTTACCGTCGGCGAGATAGGCCAGGTGGAGCTCGGCGTTAATCTCACTAAGGTCGGGTGGCCCGGGGGGATTTCACCTCCGGGCTCCCACAGAACCGTGCGTAACAGTCTCCCGTTACACGGCTCTTGTCATCCTGATCACCAGAAGCGCGGTGTCCATGCCCAGTGGGCGAAGAGCCTCGGGTACTGGCGGGTGATGCGCTGCCAGCACTGTTGGGCCTTCCTGAACGGCCGCAGTCGTTTGTACTTCTTGCGGATCCAGCGCACCAGGTAGGCGTTGATGCGTTCCAGGAGGGGCAGCAGCGCGGAGCGGTAGTACGCCCCGTAGTACTGCAGCCAGCCGCGCACGATCGGGTTGATCTTTCGTGCGAGCTCGGCGAAGGTGTGGCCGATCCGCAGGTGGATCCGCCAGGAGCGGACTTCCCTGCTGATCTTCTTCAGGGCTCCCTTGCTGATCGCGGGCAGGAAGTTGGTGAAGTTCTTCCCCTTCCTGCTTCGCGCCTTGCGGGCTTGGAACGTGAGTCCAAGGAAGGTGAACGACGTGTGCTCGTACCTGCGTTCCGCGTAATTCAGGGGGGCTAGAGACATGATCTGGGGCGTGAGCTGGGGGAACGCGTGGACGTATGCCTGTCGGGCGTGTCTCTAGGCGGTGGTGTCGCTGCTGGTCAGCGGCTCGCGG
>NZ_QGSW01000292.1:0-17893 GCF_003176715.1 Micromonospora sp. S4605 | reverse complement strand
GATCACCGGTGGCGGGCCGGGGGTGATGGAGGCGGCCAACCGGGGCGCCAGCGAGGCGGGCGGGCTCTCCGTCGGGCTCGGCATCGAGCTGCCGTTCGAGCAGGGCCTCAACGACTGGGTCGACCTGGCCATCGACTTCCGCTACTTCTTCGCCCGCAAGACCATGTTCGTCAAGTACGCCCAGGCGTTCGTGGTGCTGCCCGGCGGTTTCGGCACCATGGACGAGCTGTTCGAGGCGCTGACTTTGGTGCAGACCGGCAAGGTCACCCGGTTCCCGGTGGTGCTGATGGGCGCGGACTACTGGCGCGGGCTGCTCGACTGGCTGCGCGACACGATGGCGGCCGGCGGCAAGATCGGGCCGGTCGACCTGGAACTGATGTGCGTGACCGACGACGTCGACGCGGCGGTCCGGCACATCGTGGAGGCCGAGGCCACCCTCTCCGCGGAGCAGGAGGCGGTCCGCGAGGAGGCGGTCGCCCGGACCGCGGCCGACCAGCGGGTGGCGGGGGAGGCGACCAGCGGCGGTCCGTCGGCCGGCGGTGGCCCGGCCGCGCCGGTCGGTGGCGGGGCTGCCGGTGACCGGTCCGGCCGGATCGCCGGCGTCGGTGGGGACCGCTCGGGCGAGCGGCCGGCCGGTCCGGCCCGCCCGGCGGGCGACGGGGAAGGTGCGGGCTGACCGTGGCCGCGATCTGCGTGTTCTGCGCGTCCTCCCGTACCCTCGACCGGCGCTGGCTGGACCTGGCGGCCGAGACCGGCGCGGAGATCGCCCGGCGCGGGCACACCCTGGTCAGCGGCGGCGGGTGCGTCGGCATGATGGGCGCGGTGGCCGACGGGGCGCGGACGGCCGGCGGCCCGACCCTCGGGGTCATCCCGCAGGCGCTGGTCGACCTGGAGGTCGCCGACCTGGCCTCGGACGAGTTGCTGGTGACCGACTCGATGGCCAGCCGGAAGAACCTCATGATCGAGAAGTCGGACGCGTTCCTCACCCTGCCGGGCGGTCTCGGCACGCTCGACGAACTCTTCGAGGTCTGGACCACCGCCACCCTGGCCCTGCACGCCAAGCCGATGGTGCTGGTCGACACGGACGGCTTCTACCGGCCGCTGCTCGACTGGCTGGGCACGCTCGCCGACGCGACCTTCCTCAAGCCCGCCGGCCTCGGCCTGCTCACCGTGGTCGACACCGTCCCCGCCGCCCTCGACGCCCTCGAAGCCCGCCTCACCTGAGGCACCACGCCCGCCGTGCCAGCCGGGCGCGCGGAGCCGGGCCGGCGCCGGGGCCACCGGGCCGCGCAGCGCGACGAGCGCCGAGCACGCAGCGACGCCAGCTCACCAGGTGGAGTGTCGGAGATGGGGTGTCGTACCGGCGTGGTGGGATGGGCGGATGCAGGCGTACCGGTTGGTGCGTCGGCCTGACCGGCCGACGGAGGAGCTCGGGTCGACCGGGCGGCCGGCCGAGCAGCTCGTGCCGCGGCGCGGCGACCCGGTGCAGGCGGAGGTCGTCGGGCACACCGACGGCCCGATGCTGGTGCTCGGCGGCCCGGGCACCGGCAAGACCAGCACCCTGGTCGAGGCGGTCGCCGCCCGGGTGGCCGAGGGCGTCGACCCGGAACGCGTCCTGGTGCTCACCTTCGGTCGGCGCGGCGCCACCGACCTGCGGCACCGGATCGAGGCCCGGGTCGCCCGGGCCGGGCCCCGGGTGCTCCGTGAGCCGCTGGTCCGCACCTTCCCGGCGTACGCCTTCGGCCTGCTCCGCCGGGCAGCGGCCGAGCGGGGCGAGCCCTCACCCCGGCTGCTCACCGGTCCGGAACAGGATCTGATCATCCGTGAGCTGCTGGACGTGGTCGGCGAGGAGCCGGACGACGACCCGGTCGGCTGGCCGGCGGACCTGCGACCGGCGCTGCGTACCCGGGCCTTCGCCGCCCAGCTGCGCGACCTGCTCATGCGGGCCGCCGAGCGCGGGGTCGGGCCGGTCGAGCTGGCCCGGCTCGGCGAGAAGCTCGGCCGCGCCGACTGGCCGGCCGCCGCCCGATTCCTGCGCGAGTACGTCGCGGTGCTCGCGCTGCGCGACGTCAGCAACCGCGGTTCCATCGCGTACGACCCCGCCGAGCTGGTCCGGGCCGCCACCGGCATGCTGCTCGACGACGAGGAGCTGCTCGCGGCCGAGCGGCGCCGGCTGGCGTACGTCTACGTCGACGAGCTGGCCGACACCGACCCGGCCCAGCTCGACCTGCTCGCGGCGGTGGCCGGGGGCGGCAAGCCGCTGGTCGCCTTCGCCGACCCGGATTCCTCCACGTACGCCTTCCGGGGCGCCGACCCGGCCGGGGTGACCACCTTCCCGCACCGGTTCCGCACCGCCTCCGGCGCGCCCGCCGCGCAGGTGGTGCTGTCCACCTCCTACCGGGCCGGGCCCCGGCTGCTGTCCGCGTCCGCCCGGCTGGCCCGGCGGTTGCGTGGCCCGGTGATGCACCGCCGGCTGCGCCCGCTGCCCGACGCGGCCCCCGGCTCGGTCGAGGTGCACACCTTCCGCTCGGCGACCAGCGAGGCGGCCTGGCTGGCCCACGCGCTGCGGGCGGCGCACCTGCTCGACGGGGTGCCGTGGTCGGAGATGGCGGTGCTGGTGCGCTCCACCGCGCGGCAGCTGCCCTCGC
Organism: Micromonospora sp. S4605; assembly: GCF_003176715.1. NCBI lineage: Bacteria > Bacillati > Actinomycetota > Actinomycetes > Micromonosporales > Micromonosporaceae > Micromonospora > Micromonospora sp. S4605. The sequence goes on along the minus strand of NZ_QGSW01000292.1, from coordinate 15,245 downwards.
TGCAACGGGCGCTGCACGCCGCCGGGGTGCCGACCGTGGTGCACGGTGAGGACCTGCCGCTGCACCTGCAACCGGCGGTGGCGCCGCTGCTGCTCCTGCTGCGCTGCGCGCTGGAGCCGGAGCGGCTCGACGAGGAGGCCGCGGTCGCGCTGCTGCACTCGCCGCTGGGCGGCGCCGACCCGCTCGCCGAGCGGCGGCTGCGACAGGGGCTGCGGGCGCTCGCGCTGGCCGCCGGTGACCGCCGCCCGTCCGGTGAGCTGATCGTCGAGGCGCTGCGCGACCCGGCCGAGCTGGCCGGGATCGAGCGCCGCTGGGCGGAACCGGCGCAGACCGTGGCCGGCCTGCTCGCCGTCGCCCGGGAGGCGGCGGCCCGGCCCGGGGCGACCGCCGAGGAGGTGCTCTGGGCGGTCTGGCGGGCCAGCGGGCTGGCCGAGCTCTGGTCGTCCGCGATCGGCCGGGGCGCGGCGGCTCCCGGCGAGGGCGACGTGGCGCGCCGGCGCCGGGCCGAGGCGGCCGACCGCGACCTGGACGCGGTGATGGTGCTCTTCGACGCCGCCGCCCGCTTCACCGACCGGCTGCCCGGCGCGCGAACCGAGGTCTTCCTCGACCACGTCCTCGGTCAGGACCTGCCCGCCGACACCCTGGCGCCGACCGCCGACCGGGGCGACGCGGTCCGGCTGCTCACCGCGCACGCGGCGAAGGGGCTGGAGTGGGACCTGGTCGCGGTGGCCGGGGTGCAGGAGGGGGTCTGGCCCGACCTGCGGCTGCGCGGCAGCCTGCTCGGCTCGGAACGGCTGGTCGACGTGCTCGCCGGCCGGGCGGGCGGGGGCAGCGTGGCCACCCTGGTCGGGCAGACCTCGGCGCTGCTGGACGAGGAACGCCGGCTGTTCCACGTCGCGGTGACCCGGGCCCGGCGTCGGCTGCTGGTCAGCGCGGTGGCCTCGGCCGCCGTCGGCGGTGACGACCACGAGGAGCAGCCGAGCCGCTTCCTCTACGAACTCGGCCCCACCGACCCGCCCGACGGCGGTCACCCGACGGACGGCCCCGCCCCGACGCCCGACGACGGCGGCCCGGACGACGACGCGCCCAGGCCGGGACGGTCCACCGGCGACGCGGGCGAGGACCGGCCGCGCACCCTGCCGGTGAGCCGGCCGCCGCGGGCGCTGACCCTGCCGGCGCTGGTGGCGGAGCTGCGGACCGCGGTCAGCGACCCCGACCTGCCGTACGCCCGCCGGCGGGCCGCCGCGGCCGAGCTGGCCCGGCTGGCCGCCGCCGGGGTGTCCGGCGCGCACCCCGACGACTGGTGGGGGCTGCGCCCGCTCTCCGACGACCGGCCGCTGGTGGACGACGGGGAGCCGGTCCGGGTCACCCCGTCGGCGATGGAGAGCGCGCTCCGGTGCAGCCTGCGCTGGCTGCTCGAACGGCACGGTGGCAGCGCCCCGGCCAGCGCCGCCCAGGGCGTGGGCAACCTGGTGCACGCCGCCGCCATGCTGGCCGAGGACGCCAGTGCCGACCGGGGCGCCCTGCTCGACTACGTGGCCGCCCGGTTCGACGCGATCGAGCTGGCCGCCCGCTGGATGGCCGGCCCGGAGCGGGCCCGGGCCGAGGCGATGGTGGACAAGCTGCTGCGCTGGCTGGCCGCCAACCCGCGCCGGCTGCTCGCCATCGAGCACGAGTTCGCGGTACGCCTCGACGACCCGCACCGCCCGGTCCAGCTCACCGGCCGGGTGGACCGGCTGGAGGTGGACGCGGACGGCCGGCTGGTGGTGGTCGACCTGAAGACCGGCAAGTCCACCGCGGTGACCGCCGCCGACCTGGCCGAGCACCCGCAGCTGGGCGCGTACCAGGCGGCGGTGGAGGCGGGGGCGTTCGCCGAGTTCGGCGAGGAGTCCGGCGGGGCGGCCCTGGTGCAGCTCGGCACCGGGGCGAAGGACGCGAAGGAGCAGAGCCAGCCGCCGGCCGGGGAGGGTCCGGAGGCGGGCTGGGCGACCGCGCTGGTCCGGCGCACCGCAGATACGATGGCCGCCGCCACCTTCGCCGCGGTCGCCAACTCCAAGTGCCGGGTCTGCCCGGTGCGGACGAGCTGCCCGGTCTCCGGGCAGGGCCGCCAGGTGGTCGAGCCGCCCACCGTCCGCGAGGAGTGAGCTTGCGCGCTGAGGTGGCACCGTGACCCAGCCGACGCTCTTCGGCGCCGCGACCCCGGCGCCGCGGGTGGCCGACGCCGGCCCCCGGTACACCCCGATCGAGCTGGCGAAGCTGCTGCGGCTGCCGGCCCCGACCCGGGAGCAGGCGGCGATCATCGCTGCCCCGGTGGAGCCGCTGCTGGTGGTCGCCGGCGCCGGGTCGGGCAAGACCGAGACGATGGCCGCCCGGGTGGTCTGGCTGGTGGCCAACGCGTACGTGCGGCCGGAGCAGGTGCTCGGGCTCACCTTCACCCGTAAGGCGGCGGGCGAGCTGGCGCACCGGGTGCGTACCCGGCTGGACCAGCTGGTGCGCCGGCTCGGCCGGCAGGGGCGCGACCCGCTCGACGACCCGCTGGCCGGGGAGCCGACCGTCTCCACCTACCACTCGTACGCCGGGCGGATCGTCACCGAGCACGGCCTGCGGGCCGGCTACGAGCCGTCCACCCGGCTGCTCACCGAGGCGTCCCGCTGGCAGCTGGTCGACCTGCTCGTGCGCAACTACGACGGCGACATGTCCGAGGTGGACCGGATGCCGAGCACCATCACCGACGCGGTGCTGGCGCTCGCCGGCGAGCTGGACGAGCACCTCGTCGACCCGGACGACCTGGCCGCCTGGACCGGCCGTTTCTTCGCCGAGGTGCAGGCCCGTCCCGGCCGGGTCTACGCCGACGTGCGCAAGGCGCTCGCCCTCGCGCAGACCCGGCTGAAGCTGCTCCCGCTGGTGCGCGCGTACGCCCGGCGCAAGGAGGACTTCGAGGCGATGGACTTCGCCGACCAGCTGGCCCGGGCGGCCCGGGTGGCGCGCGACCACCCCGGCGTCGGCGAGATCGAGCGGGACCGCTTCCGGGTGGTGCTGCTCGACGAGTACCAGGACACCAGCCACGCCCAGGTGGTGCTGCTCAACGCGCTCTTCGGCGGCGGGCACCCGGTGACCGCGGTCGGTGACCCGTGCCAGTCCATCTACGGCTGGCGCGGGGCGTCCGCCGGCACCCTGGACCGCTTCCCGACCGAGTTCGCCCGCGCCGACGGCGCCCCGGCCGAGGTGCTCAGCCTCACCACCAGCTGGCGCAACCGTCCGGAGATCCTCGGCGTGGCCAACGCGCTGGCCACCCCGCTGCGGGCCGCCGGCGCCCGGGTGCCGGAGCTGCGCGCGGCGCTGAGCGTCAAGGACCCGGTGCCGCACCGCAGCGCCCACGGCGCCGCCGGCGGCACGGTGCACTGCGCGCTGCTCCCGACGTACGCCGACGAGGCGAAGTGGATCGCCGACAGCGTGCTGAACGCCTGGCGTGGCGCGGCCGGCACCCCCGGCGCGCTGCCCGAGCACATCCCGGTGCCACAGCGGCCGACGACGGCGGTGCTGGTCCGGCTGCGCAGCCAGATCCCGGCGATCGAGTCGGCGCTGCGTGCCCGCGGCCTGCCGGTGGAGGTGGTCGGGCTGGGTGGCCTGCTGGACACCCCGGAGGTGCGGGACGTGGTCTGCACCCTGCGGGTGCTGGCCGACCCGACCGACGGGGCGGCGCTGCTGCGGCTGCTCACCGGGGCCCGCTGGCGGATCGGGCCGCGCGACCTGGTGGCGCTGCACCGCCGGGCGCGGGCGATCGCCACGGCCCGCCGGCAACTGGCCGACGACGGCACCCCGGAGATCACCCCCGACGTGCTCGACGAGGCGACCCTGGTGGAGGCGCTGGCCGACCTCGGCCCGGCGCAGGCGTACTCGGCCGAGGGTTACGCGCGGCTGCGCGCGTACGCCCGGGAACTGGGCCTGCTCCGCTACCGGCTGGACCAGTCGCTGCCGGATCTGATCGCCGACATCGAGCGGACCATCGGCCTGGACGTGGAGGTCGCGGTCCGGGCCGGCCGGGACGGCGCCGGCGACGCCGGCCTGGCCCGGGGCCACCTGGACGCGCTCGGCGACGTGGCCGCCCGGTTCAGCGGGGAGACCCCGGGCGCCACCCTGTCGGCCTTCCTCGCCTACCTGGCCGCCGCCGAGGACGAGGAGCGCGGCCTCACCCCGGGCGAGGTGGAGGTGGTCGAGGGGGCGGTGCAGATCCTCACCGCGCACGCCGCCAAGGGCCTGGAGTGGGACGTGGTGGCGGTGGCCGGGCTGTGCCGGGGCGTGTGGCCGGGGCCGGTGCGCAACTCCGACCACTGGCTCGGTGGGCTCGGCGTGCTGCCCTTCCCGCTGCGCGGCGACGCCGACGGCCTGCCCGAGCTGGGTCTGGCCGGGGCGGAGGACCAGCGCGGGGTGGCCCGGGCGCTGGAGGACTTCACCGACGCCTGGCGGGCGCACGACGAGCGGGAGGAGCGGCGGCTGGCGTACGTGGCGGTGACCCGGCCGCGCCGGCTGCTGCTCTGCTCCGGCTACTGGTGGGGGGAGGGCACCAAGCGGCCGCGCGGCCCGTCGGTGCTGCTCCGCGAGGTGCACGACGCCTGCCTGGACGGCGGCGCGGGGCACCTGGTCGACGAGTGGGCGCCGGAGCCCCCGCCGGACGCGACCAACCCGACCGCCGAGGTGGTGCTGCGGGCCGAGTGGCCGGCCGATCCGCTGGGCGCCCGCCGGCCGGCGCTGGCCGAGGCGGCGACGCTGGTCCGCCGGTTCCTCGCCACCGGCGACGGCGACGCCGCGGACGGCGATCCGCTGGCCGACGACCCGGAGGTGACGCGCTGGCGGCAGGAGGCCGACCTGCTGCTCGCCGAGCGGGCCGAGCTGACCCGGCAGGCCGGGGCGATCGAGGTGGGGCTGCCGGGGCACCTCTCGGTGACCCAGCTGGTGGCGCTGCGCCGCGATCCGGCCGCGCTCGCCCGGACGCTGCGCCGCCCGCTGCCCACCGAGCCCAACCCGTACGCCCGCCGGGGCACCGCCTTCCACGCCTGGCTGGAGCAGCGGTTCGGGGCCGACCGGCTGCTCGACGTGGACGAGCTGCCCGGTGCGGCGGACGCGGACGCGGCGCCCGACGAGGCGCTCGCCGAACTCCAGGAGCGCTTCCTGGCCAGCGAGTGGGCTGACCGGGTGCCGGTCGAGGTGGAGGTGCCGTTCGCCACGGTGATCGCCGGGGTGGTGGTGCGGGGCCGGATGGACGCGGTCTTCGCCCGGCCCGGCGGGCGGTTCGACGTCGTCGACTGGAAGACCGGTGGCCAGCCCACCGGGGCCGCTGCCGACGTCGCCGCGGTGCAGCTGGCGGTCTACCGGCTGGCCTGGGCGGAGCTGGCGGGCGTGCCGGTGGAGCGGGTCGGCGCGGCGTTCCACTACGTCCGGGACGGGGTGACCGTGCGCCCGGCGGACCTGCTCGACGCCGAGGGGCTGACCGCGCTGATCGCCGCGGTGCCGGAAGTTCCAGGCGACAACGCCCGCCGGCCGTGATAGATTCGGTGCGTTGCAGTTTTGGTTACCAGAGACTCTGTGTGCGCCTGGCGGATTGTGGCCCCAGGCGCTCTTTGTTGTGTCCGGAGTTCTCCGGGCGGGGCGACCAGCAGCGACAGGCGAGCCACGCACTCCGCGTGGATCGCTCCTTTCGAGCCCGCAACAGGTGCGGGTTCGACGTTCCGTCAAGGAGACGAGACAAGCATGGCTATTGGCACCGTCAAGTGGTTCAACGCTGACAAGGGCTTCGGTTTCATCACCCCGGACGGCGGCGGCGCCGACGTCTTCGCCCACTTCTCGGCGATCCAGTCCTCCGGCTACCGGAGCCTGGACGAGAACCAGCGGGTCGAGTTCGAGATCACCCAGGGCCAGAAGGGCCCGCAGGCGGAGAACATCCGCCCGCTCTGATCTGCGGCACACCCGTAGTTAGGCACCTCCGCCGCGCCCTCCGGGCGCGGTGACGGTGGCCGGCCCGCCCACTTCGCGGCGGGCCGGCCCCGTACCCCCTCGGTTCGTGCTTGTGACCACCGCGGCCTGGCTCCGCCGGTGACAGCGCCGCCTCCGGCGCCTTCCTCGACACGTGCCGCCCTGAGGAAGGCTTCCCGTTGACCACCGTCGTACCCTCCTTCGCCGGCACCGGCCTGGCGCCGGCCCTGCTCGCCACGCTGACCGCGCAGGGCATCACCGAACCGTTCCCGATCCAGGCGGCCACCCTGCCCGACTCGCTCGCCGGCCGGGACGTGCTCGGCCGGGGCCGCACCGGCTCCGGCAAGACCCTCGCCTTCGGGCTCCCGCTGCTGCACCGCACCGCCGGCGACCGGGCCCGGCCGGGTCGCCCGCTGGCGCTGGTGCTGGTGCCGACCCGGGAGCTGGCCCAGCAGGTCAGCACCGCACTCGCCCCGTACGCCCGGGCCGTCGGGGTGCGTTGCGCCACCGTGGTCGGCGGCCTGTCGCTGCAGCGCCAGGCGGACGCGCTGCGCGCCGGCGCCGAGCTGGTCGTGGCCACCCCCGGCCGGCTGCACGACCTGATCAACCGCGGTGACGTCCGGCTCGACCAGGTCGCCACCACCGTGCTGGACGAGGCCGACCAGATGGCCGACATGGGCTTCCTGCCGCAGGTCACCAAGCTGCTGGAGCAGGTCGCCCCGGCGGGGCAGCGGATGCTCTTCTCCGCCACCCTGGACGGTGGCGTGGACCGCCTGGTCCGCCGGTTCCTCAGCGACCCGGTCACCCACTCGGTCGACCCGGGCACCGCCACGGTGACCGCGATGACCCACCACCTGCTGCACGTCGACGCGGTGGACAAGCCCGCCACGCTGGCCCAGATCGCCGCCCGCGAGGGCCGCACGATCCTGTTCATGGGCACCAAGCACCGCGCCGACCGGTTGGCCCGGCAGTTGCTGGCCAAGGGGGTCCGCGCCGCGGCGCTGCACGGCGGGAAGTCGCAGCCGCAGCGCACCCGGATCCTGGAACAGTTCCGCACCGGGCAGGTGAGCGCGCTGGTCGCCACCGACGTCGCGGCCCGCGGCATCCACGTCGACGGGCTGGACCTGGTGGTCAACGTGGACCCGCCGACCGAGGCGAAGGACTACCTGCACCGGGGTGGGCGGACCGCCCGGGCCGGCGAGTCCGGCACGGTGGTCACGCTGGTCCTGCCCGAGCAGCGCCGGGACGTCTCGCGGCTGATGGCGGCCGCCGGCATCCGGCCGCACTCGGCGCAGGTCCGCCCCGGCGACCCGGCGCTGGTCCGAACGACCGGTGCCCGCGAGCCGTCCGGCGTACCGGTGACCATCGCCGCCCCGCCGGCCCCGGCCGCCCGCGCCACCGGCGCCAGCGGCACGGCCGGTCGCACTCCGCACCGCGCCTCCGGTCGGCCGCGCCGCCCGCGCCGCCCCCGCGCCTCCTGACGCCGGCCGACGGGTCGGTCACCGTCACCCTGCTGGCCTCGGCCCGGAGCGGCGCTGGTCGCCTGCTGCTGAGTCGGCAATCAGCGCCGGCTGGGTCGGGTGGCCGACTGTGCCGGTCCGGTCCGTGGTCGAGGCTGACGGCGGGGGGAACGGCCGGGCCGATCGGCTCGACGGGGAAGGGGTGACCATGGCGGGCGACACCGGCACGACGGCGTTGCGCGAGCTGCTGTTCGTGGTCGCTGTCGCCGCCGCCGGGCTGCTGCTCGCCATGGTGGCTGTCTTCACGCCCTGGCACGCCACGCCGGGCGGGGCCGCCCCGGCCGGCCCGGTGGAGCTGCACAGCCCGGCCGGCGCGGTGGACGAGCCCGGCCCGTCCGGGCGGATCGACCCGACCGCCGGCTGAGCCGCGGTCGTCGTACCCCGGCCGGACCGGTGCCCGCGGAGGGGCGGGCCCGGTCGCGGGGTGCGAGGCGTGGTCGGGTCGGCGGGGCACCGGCCCGGCCACGCCGACCGGCGCCGCCGCCCGGCCCCGGCTCGGCGGAGGTCACCGGCACCGCGGTGCCGACGCGTTAGAGTCGATCACGTGCCGACGCGGAGAGCGAGAATCCCAGTCACCAAGTACCCGGCCGAACGGTTCAGCCTCGACAACGGCCTGCGGGTGGTGCTCACCCCGGACCGCAGCGCACCGGTGATCGGCGTCGCGGTCGTCTACGACGTCGGCATCCGTTCCGAGCCGGAGGGCCGCACCGGCTTCGCCCACCTCTTCGAGCACCTGATGTTCCAGGGCTCGGAGAACCTGGAGAAGCTGGCCCACTTCCGGCACGTGCAGGGTGCGGGCGGCACCTTCAACGGCTCCACCCACCTGGACTACACCGATTACTTCGAGACCCTGCCGAGCAACGCGCTGGAGCGGGCGCTCTTCCTGGAGGCCGACCGGATGCGCGGCCCCCGGCTGACCGAGGAGAACCTGCGCAACCAGGTCGACGTGGTCAAGGAGGAGATCCGGGTCAACGTGCTCAACCGCCCGTACGGCGGGTTTCCCTGGCTGACCCTGCCGCCGGTCATGTTCGACACCTTCCCGAACGCGCACGACGGCTACGGCTCCTTCGTCGACCTGGAGTCGGCCACCGTCGCCGACGCCGCCGACTTCTTCCGCCGCTACTACGCCAGCGGCAACGCGGTGCTCGCGGTCAGCGGCGACATCGACGTGGCCGAGGCGACCGAGCTGATCGGCCGGCACTTCGGGGACGTGCCGGCCCGGCCCGCGCCCGAGCGGCCGGACTTCGCCGAGCCGGACCTGACCGTCGAGCGGCGCACCGCGTACACCGACAAGCTGGCCCCGCTGCCGGCGGTGGCCTCGGCCTGGCGGGTGCCCGACCCGCTCGCCGACTTCGCCGGCTACCTGCCCTACGTGGTGCTCGCCGAGGTGCTCACCGACGGCGACGCGTCCCGGCTGGTCGAGCGGCTGGTGCTGCGGGACCGGACGGTCACCAGCGTCGGTGGCTACCTCGGGTTCATGGGCGACCCGTTCGACGTGCGGGACCCGACGGCGCTGCTGCTCCAGGCGCACCTGCCACCCGGCAGCGACGTGGACAAGGTGTTGCGCACCGTCGACGAGGAGCTGGACCGGCTGGCCACCGACGGGCTGGCCGACGGCGAGCTGGGCCGCACCCAGGCCAGGATGGCCACCCACCTGCTGCGCGACACCGACGCGGTGCTCACCCGGGCGCTGCGGATGGCCGTGCTGGAACAGCAGCGCGGCGAACCGGGCCTGCTCAACGAACTGCCCCGGCTGGTCGGCGAGGTCACCGAGGAGCAGGTCCGGGCCGCCGCCGCCACCCTGCGGCCGGAGCGCCGTGCGTCCGTCGAGGTCATCCCCGGAGGTGCCCGGTGAGCGCGAGGAGTGAGCCGGGGTTGCGAGCCCCGCAGTCGCGAACGAAAGGTGGGCCCCGGTGAGCGCGAGGAGTGAGCCGGGGTTGCGAGCCCCGCAGTCGCGAACGAAAGGTGGGCCCCGGTGAGCGCGAAGAGCAAGGCGGCCGCGCGGGCCCCGCGGTCGCGGGCGGACGGCGAGGTGGCGGCGACCGGGCCGCGGGCCCTGCCGCCGCTCGGTCCGCACCGCAAGCTGAAGCTGCCCCGCCAGGCCGAGCGGACGCTCGGCAACGGCCTCACCGTGATCGCGGTACGCCGGTCCGCGGTGCCCCTGGTCGAGCTGCGGCTCTGGATGCCGTTCGGCCGCGCACCCCTGGCCCGCGGCGCGATGCTCGCGCAGACCCTGCTCTCCGGCACCGAGACGATGACCAGCGTGCAGCTCGCCGCCGAGTTGCAGAAGGTCGGCGGCGGGCTGTCCGCCGGCATCGACCCGGACCGGCTGATGCTCTCCGGCGCCAGCCTGGTCACCGGGCTGGACCGGATGCTGGAGCTGCTCGGCGAGGTGCTGACCGGGGCGAGCTACCCGAGCGGGGAGGTCGCCACCGAGCGGGACCGGCTGGTCGACCGGATCCAGGTGGCGCAGAGCCAGCCGGCGCACCTGGCCCGCACGGCGCTGCTCAAGCGGATCTACGGCCGGCACCCGTACGCGGTGCAGACCCCGGAGCCGGAGCAGGTCCGGGCGGTCCGGCCGGGCGTGCTGCGTACCCTGCACGCGCAGCGGGTGCACCCGGCCGACGCGGTGCTGGTGCTGGTCGGCGACGTGCAGCCGGAGCGGGCCCTGGACGCGGCCGAGAAGGCGCTGTCCGGGTGGAACGGGGCCGGCCACACCGCCGACCTGCCGCCCGCCCCGCCGCTGGAGCCGGGTCCGCTGCTGCTGGTCGACCGGCCCGGCTCGGTGCAGTCGTCGCTGCGGGTGGCGCTGCCGGCGGTGCCGCGCACCCACCCCGACCACGCCGCGCTGCAACTGGCCAACCTGGTCTTCGGTGGCTACTTCTCGTCCCGCTGGGTGGAGAACATCCGCGAGGACAAGGGCTACACGTACGGGCCGCACTCGCTGGTCGAGCACTCGGTGGCCGGTTCGGTGCTGGTCGCCGCCGCCGAGGTGGCCACCGAGGTGACCGGGCCGGCACTGCTGGAGACGACGTACGAGCTGGGCCGGCTGGCCTCGCTGCCGCCGAAGCCGGACGAGCTGGAGCAGGCCCGCCGGTACGCCCTGGGCACGCTCCAGCTCGGCATGGCCACCCAGGCCGGCCTTGCCTCGCTGACCAGCGCGTACGCCGGCAACGGGCTGCGCCTGGAGTTCCTCGCCGAGCACGCCGCCCGGCTGGCGAAGGCGACCGCGGACGATGTCGCCGCGGCCGCCGCCCGCTACCTCGCCCCGGCCGGGGCGGTCACCGTGGTGCTGGGCGACGCCGAGCGGATCGGGCCCGCGCTGGCCGCGCTGGCCCCGGTCGAGGTCCAGCCGGTGGGGGCATGAGCGAGCGAATCGTCGGACTCGGCGCGGTGGTGCCTCGTGGCGGCACGAGGCACGGCGGAGTGCCGGCGTGAGTGGGGAGGCGACGCCCCCGCTGGCCCGCTCCACGCTGGACCGGGCGGCGCACCGGCGTGCCGACCCGGAGTGGCTGGCGCGGGCCTGGTCGCAGGCCCGGGTGCTGGTGCTCGACTCGACGAACGAGGGGCGGGCGCTGGTCCGCGCCGACGTGACCCCGCCGGTGCTGGTGCTGCTCGGCTCGGACGACGTGCCGCCGACCGCCGGCGCCGCGCCGATGTTCCTCGGCGTCGAGCCGGACGGGGTGCCGGTCTTCGCGGTGGACGCCCCGCTGCCGGCGGTGCCGGGCGCCCGCGCGGCGCACCTGCGCGAGGTGGGGCACCTGCTCGGCGACCGGGACGCCGGGCTGTTCACCACCGCCCTCGCACTGGTCAACTGGCACCTGCGGCACCGCTACTCCTCGGCCAGCGGCCACCGGACCGAGGTGGACGAGGCGGGCTGGTCCCGGATCGACCCGGACGGCGACCGGATCTGGCCGCGTACCGACCCGGCGATGATCGTGCTGGTGCACGACGGGCAGCCCGGCCCGGACGGGCGGTGCCTGCTGGGCAACAACGCCACCTGGCCGGGGGTGCCGGGCGAGCGCCGGTTCTCCTGTCTGGCCGGCTACGTGGAGCCGGGGGAGTCGGCCGAGGCGGCGGTGCTGCGTGAGGTCCACGAGGAGGTCGGCGTCCCGGTCGAGGGCATCGCGTACGTGGGCAGCCAGGCGTGGCCGTTCCCCGGCTCGCTGATGCTCGGCTTCCTCGCCACCGCCGACCCGGAGCATCCGGTGCGGCTCGATCCGGCGGAGATCGCGTACGCCCGGTGGTTCACCCGGCGGGAGATCGGTGCGGCGCTGGCCGGGCGGACGGTGGACGTGGGCGGTGCCCGGTTGGTCCTGCCGCCGCCGTCGTCGATCGCGCTGTTCCTGATCCACCGCTGGTTGGACGGCTGGGTGGACGGCGAGCGCTGACCGGGTCGCCGTGCGGTCCCGGCCCGTGGCCGCCGTTGCCGCGACGGTCACGAGCCGGGAACACGGGCCGCCGTGGTCGGCGGGGCAAGGAACACGGCGGGGGAGCCGGTCCGACCACGACGGACGTTTCTCAGCCGCCGGGGCCGGCCGGCCGGGGTGGCCGGGCCGGCGCGTCGAGCGGCAGCACCTTCACCCGTTGCCTGCCGGCGCGGACCGCGCCGACCGTCGACAGGGCCCGGGCCAGCAGCAACGCGGCGTCCCGATCCTCGGCGTGGACGATCTGGCGGCGCGGCTCGGGCGTGGTGGTCTCGTCCCGCAGTCGGACCCCGCCGGCCCAGGCGGCGGCGATGTCCACGTCGGCGGCGGCGCGGATGTCGGTGCGAACGATCAGGAACCGCATGTCGGTCTCCGGATGTACCGCGACGGATGGGAACGGGTGGAAGTTCCACGTCACTCTGCGGGCCATGTTACGCCCCGTGGTCGAGTCAGCAACCCGTACGCGACGATCGGCCCGCAGCCTCGTCCGATCATCGGAGGACGCCTCGGCGTGGTCGGGCCGCCGGACAGGCGACGGGGCCGCCGGCGTGCTGCCGACGGCCCCGTCCCGTTCACCGGATCAGTCCAGGTCGAACTGTCCGTTCTTGGTGCCGGCGAGGAAGCCCAGCCAGCCGGCCCGGTCGAACAGCAGCACCGGGCCGCCGCGGTCCTTGCTGTCCCGCAGGGCGACCGCGGCCGGGCCGGCCCGCAGCGGGGCGACCTCGACGCAGTTGGAGGTCTGGCTGCGCGTGCTGGTACGCCACGGGGCGTCCGCCAGCTGCGCGAGGACGGACGGCGTGTTGCGGAATTCGTTCATCGTGCCACTCCTGAGGTGAACCGTTGTGATGGCTCGAGCGGTCGTTGCACGTCCCGACCTGGGTCCCCCGTGGATCACCGTTCGGTCAGGCGCCCGGAACGCCGGCGACGCTGGACCGGCGCCGTTGCCGGTCCGAGCGCCACTGTGGACGGGGTCGCCGTCTCGGTCAGCCGCCCCGTCGCCTCGATCAGCCAGGAGAGGGTGTCCGATGCGGAGAGCGCCGCCGTGCATAACCACTCGAACACCACTTTATAGCGATTTAGGGTGTTTGCCTCGGTGGACATGACGTCGGTGAACCCACCCTCGATGGCGAGGGTCTCCGGATCGAGCGGATCGGCGAACCGGTAGAGGGAGAACGCGGTCGGCGGGAGGTACCACTCGCCGATCGGCGCGTCCCGCGGCAGCACGTGCAGCGTGACGTTCGGCAGCATGGCCAGCTCGCAGAGCTGGATCACCTGCTCGCGCAGCACCTCCGGCGGCCCGGCCCGGCCGCCCAGCGCCGCCTCCTCCAGCACCACCGTGTAGCGGGGCGCGTCGGTGCCCCGGGTGAGCAGCTTCTGGCGGGCCAGCCGGGCCTGCACCTGGGTCTCGGTGTCCTCGGCGTCCGGGTCGCCGGCGTCCCCGCCGACCTGCCGGGCCGAGGCGATCCGCACCCGGGCGTAGCCCGGCGTCTGCAACAGCCCGGGCACCAGCACGGGGTTGTACTCGGAGATCTCCGCGCAGCCCGCCTCCAGTTCGGCGAAGCCGCGCTGCTGCGGGGTCATCGCCGGGAACGATCGGAGCCAGCCTCGCATGTCGCCGGCCTCCTGGGTGATGCCCAGCAACTCCTCGCGCAGCGCCTCGTCCGCGCCGTAGAGGTCCAGCAGGTCGCGCACGTCCTGCGGGTCGGGTCGGCTGCGCCCGTTCTCCAGCCGCGACAGCTTCGACGCGGAGGCCCAACCGATCCGCTCGATGACCTGGTCTCCGGTGAGACCGGCGGCCTCGCGCAGCCGGCGCAACTCGGTGCCCAACCTGCGGCGACGCAGGATCGGGCTGGGTGAGGCAGGAGGCACGGTGTCCTCTTTCCCGTCGACCGCCGCGGACGCGACGGTAACTGTATGAAATTCGGCCCCCACGGTCAGTATGGACGGCGCGACCGGCGTCGGTGGTTCCGGCGAGGGCGTGTCTTGCAGAAAAGAGGACCGTGGAGGGGTGCGGCCGGTCGGTGACCCGCCGCCGGGCCCGACCACCGCCGCCCCGACCGCGTCCACGGGCGCGGGCCATCCCGCCGGAGGGATCCATGCGCACCGTCCTGCGCCGACCGGACTTCCGACTGCTCTTCGCCGGCCTGCTGGCCAGCATGGCCGCGGAGTCGATCCTGCTGCTGGCGCTCGCCGTCTGGGTGAAGGACCTGACCGGGTCGGACGGCCTGGCCGGCGCGACCATCTTCGCCGTCATCGCGCCGATGACCCTGGCGCCGCTGGTCGGCTGGTTCGTCGACCGCCATCCCCGTCGGCCGTTCTTCGTGGTGGCCAACCTGGTCACGGCGGCGCTGCTCACGCCGCTGTTCGCGGTCGGCGACCGGACCGACGTGTGGATCATCTACGTGGTCGCGGCGCTGTACGGCCTGTCCTACGTCACGCTCAGCGCGGCGCTCAGCGGGCTGATCCGGCAGTTGGTCCCGGCCGACCTGCTGGCCGAGGCGAACGGTGTGCTGCAGACCGTCCGGCAGGGGCTGCGGCTGATCGGCCCGCTGGCCGGCGCCGGGCTCTACGCGGCCGTCGGCGGGTGGCTGCTGGCCGCGCTGGCGATGGTCGGCTTCGCAGTGGCGGCCGCCGTGGTCGGGGCGCTGCGGGTGCCCGAGAGCCCGGCGCAGACGGCGGCCCTGCGCTGGCCGGCCGAACTCGGGGCTGGGCTGCGACACCTGGCCGGCGAGCCGGCGCTGCGCCGGGCGCTGTTCGGCTACGGGCTGGGCTCGCTGGTGATGGGCTTCAGCGAGTCACTGATCTTCGCGTACGTCGACCGGGGGCTCGGCCGGGACGCCGCGTTCGTCGGCGTGCTGGTCACCGTGCAGGGAATCGGCGGACTGCTCGGCGGGCTGCTCTCGGCGGGCGTGGTACGCCGGGTGGGCGAGGTCGGCACGCTCGCCGCCGGGGTCGCCTTCTTCGGGCCGGCGGCGCTGGCGCTGGCGTACCCGACCCTGTGGTTGGGCTTCGCGGCGGTGCTGCTGGCCGGGGTCTCGCTGCCGCTGACCATGGTCGGGCTGCACACGCTCATCCAGCGGCGTACCCCGGCCGGGCTGATCGGTCGGGTCGCCGCGGCCGCGGAGGCGGTGGTCGGCGGCCCGCAGGCGCTCTCCATCGGGGCCGGCGCCCTGCTCGTCGGCGTGCTGGACTACCGGCTGCTCTTCGCGATGATCAGTGACTCGCTGAAGCCCATCACCAGCGATCCCAGCCCGTAGCCGAACAGCGCCCGGCGCAGCGCCGGCTCGCCGACCAGGTGTCGCAGCCCAGCCCCGAGTTCGGCCGGCCA
>NZ_QGSW01000073.1:0-18059 GCF_003176715.1 Micromonospora sp. S4605 | reverse complement strand
GCCCGGTGGTCGGCGGGGTGGTCGGGGGAGTGGTGCCGCCGTTCAGGGCGGCGAGGACGGCGTCGTACGCCGGCTTCTTGGCGCCGCTGCTGGTGAACAGCAGCGGGTTCTGGTCGGCCCGCCAGGAGTCGCTGTCCCGGATGCCCCAGACGGTGATGCCGGTGCAGCGGGCGACGGCGAGGCAGTCGTTGACCACGTTGCGGTACGTGTCGGCCGGTGCGTTCTGGATGTCCAACTCGGTGATCTGCACGTCGACGCCGAGCGCGGCGAAGCTGGACAGCGTGGTGCGGTAGTTGCCCGGGTACGGCGAGCCGCTGTTGAAGTGCGACTGGAGGCCGACGCAGTCGATCGGCACGCCCCGCTGCTTGAAGTCGCGGACCATGTTGTAGACGGCCTGGGTCTTGGCGTGCGTCCAGTCGTCGGTGTTGTAGTCGTTGTAGCAGAGCTTCGCGCCCGGGTCCGCGGCCCGGGCGGCCCGGAACGCGGCCTCGATCCAGTCGTTGCCGGTGCGCTGCAGGTTGGAGTCGCGCCGGGCGCCGCTACCGCCGTCGGCGAACGCCTCGTTCACCACGTCCCACGCCACGACCTGGCCCCGGAAGTGGGTGGCCACCTGGGTGACGTGGTTGAGCATCGCCTGGCGCAGCGCGCTGCCGCTCATGTTCTGCATCCAGCCGGGCTGCTGGGAATGCCAGGCCAGGGTGTGGCCGCGCACGCTCATCCCGCGGCTGCGGGCGTGGCTGACGATCCGGTCCGCGTTGGTGAAGGTGAACTGCCCCTGTTGCGGCTCGGTGGCGTCGATCTTCATCTCGTTCTCGGGCGTCACCGAGTTGAACTCGCGGTTCAGGATCGTGGTGTACGCGCTGTCGCTGAGCTTGTTGGCGGCCACGGCGGCGCCGAAGTACCGGCCCCGCTCCGCCGCGGAGGCGCCCAGGGTGGTGCCGGCGCTGGCCGCGACGGGCAGCACCACGGCACCGGCCGCGGCGAGCAGACCCACGGCGGCGAGGGCGAGGGCCGCCCGCCGTCGCGCGGTCGATCTCGGACGGTTGTTCCGCTGGCAGCTGTCGATCATCTCTGCCCCTTCTGGTGGGGACCGGGCCGGTGGGGGTGCCGGCCCGGTGTGGTGGGGGTGTGCCGGGTCGCCGCCAGCCGCCGGTGGAACGCCGGTCTGGCATCGACCCGAATAGATGTGGAGTATTACAGCGGTCGATCGATGCAGCAACAATTTCCGGAAAGCTAACGACAGTTCAGTCCGGTCTTGATCGTTTACCGTGGGAGGAAACAGCAGGCCAGTGTTCATGTTCGACCACCCGACGGTGGTCACGTGTGGACATCGGGGCGACGACTGAGGCTGCGATGGAGCCCGGATATTCCGGGAATGTTCCGTAACATAGCTGCGTCGCGCGCCACACCGTGTCGTCAGTTCGCGGCCGGCCGTCGGACCTGTGGCGGGCTCGGCCAGGCGGCACCGGTGTCGCACGGCCGAACCCGTGCCGGCGATTCGCCCGGGACGGCCGGCCGCGAGCCCGACGCTCCGTAGAATCGCTGGGTGCCGCAGATCGTGCAGTTGCTGGCCTCGCCCGTGCACCGCTACCTGGGCCGGCCCGCCGACGGTCCGGCACCGGCCCCACCCGGCGAACTGGTCGACCAGATCCAGCTTCGGGCGGGCCTCGGCATCGTCGGCGACCGGTACTTCGGCAAGCCGGCACACCGCGAGGCGAGCGTCACGGTGATCGCGCAGGAGTCGTTGCCGCCCGGGGTCGACCTGGTGCAGGTGCGGCGCAACGTGCTCACCACCGGGATCGCCGTGGACGAACTGATCGGCTCGGTGCTCACCCTGGACTCCGGCGCGGGCCCGGTCCGGCTGCGAGTCAACCGCCCGGCCAACCCGTGCGCCTGGATGGAGGTCGCCATCGGCCCCGGCGCGTGGAAGGCACTGCGCCGCCGGGGCGGCATCCGTTGCACCCCACTGGACGACGGGACCCTGCGCGTCGGCCCGGTCGAGGTGACGATCAGCCGCTGACGCGCCGGCACCAACGCGGATTCGCCCGCGACCTTGGGGTGACCGGGGGCGCGGCCCGGCCAGTCACCCCGGCCGGCGCTCGTGGCCCTAGCCGGGTCGGACGGTGAGCGGGACGTCCCGCAGGTCCGGCACCTCCTGCCGGCGCGGCTCCCGGGTCAGCGTCGCGGTGAACTCCTCCGGCCGCACCACGAGGTAGGGCGGGGTCTCGGTGGTGGGGAAGCCGCCGCCGGCCACCCCGCTCGGGGTGGGGCACTGCTTCTCCGGCCGCACCTGGATGATCTGGCCCGGCCGGACCAGGTAGGACGGCTGGTTGACCTTGCCGCCGTCGAGGGTGAACGTGTTGTTCGTGACCAGGTGGCGGGCCTCGCTGACGCTGCGGGCGAAGCCGGCCCGGTGCACCAGCGCGTCCAGCCGCTGCTCCAACTGCCCGGCCAGGTTCTCCGCCGCGTCACCGGGCTGCCCGGCGGCCGTCACCAGGGCCCGGACCAACTGCCGCTCGCGCAGGTTGTACGCGGCCCGGAGCCGGTGCCGTTCGGCGTCGGGCAGCCGGTAGCCGCGTGGGGCGCGCCGCGGCCCACCCCGGCGCCCGATCGGGTGCCGCTGCCGGCGCAGCCGGTAACCCCACGCCGGCTTGAGCGGTACGTCATCGGTGGGCGCGACGTTGACCTTGGACCGCAGCATGCTGCCTCCCTCGACTGCCGTGGCCCCTCACCGTGCCCTTGACCGGGGTGAACCGTCCTCACCCGATCCGGGTGACCGGAGCCAGCATGACCACGCCAGCCACGATCACCAGGACGGCGAGCAGGCGGCGTCGCCGGGTCAGCCCGACGGCGCGGCTCGGGACGCGCGAGGGGGAGCGGGTGCTCCGGTGCGCCGCGCCGTACGCCGCCGCGCCCGAGGTGCGGATCCGCATCCGCAACGACGCCGCGGCCGCCCTACCGGCCGCCGGTGTGGACCCGCCGTCCGGTCGGGCGGTCGCCGCCCGGCGAGGCGTCGAGCAGGACGCCGGGGTTGAGCACCCAGGACGGGTCGAGCGCGGCCTTCGCGGCGCGCAGCGCGAGCCCGACCGGCTCCGGGCGCTGCCGGTCGTACCAGGGGCGGTGGTCGCGGCCGACCGCGTGGTGGTGGGTGATGGTGCCGCCGGCGGCGAGCAGCGCCTCGGAGACGGCGTGCTTGATCTCGTCCCACTGGGCGAGGGTCCCGCCCCAGCGACCGGTGGCGTAGACGCCGAAGTAGGGGGCCGGCCCGTCCGGGTAGACGTGGGTGAACCGGCAGGTGACCACGCCGGTCGCGCCGACCGCGCGCAGCGCCGCCCCGGCCGCGTCGAGCACCGCGGCGCGCAGCGCGGGGTAGCGGTCCCAGGTGCAGGCGGTTTCGAAGGTCTCCACGATCATCGACCGGGCGGCGAGGGCGTCGCGCTGGTACGGCATCCGCAGGAACGCCGAGCGCCAGGTGTCCACGGCGCCGCCGCGCGCGGCGGACGCCGGGCCGTACCGGGGCGGGTCGGGTAGCGCCCCGCCGTGGTCGCGGCACAGCTCGACGGCGCGGTCCAGCGCCGGCCCCACCGGATGGTCGGCGGACTCGAAGCCCAGCACCAGCACCCCGCCGGTGCTGGCCACGCCGGCGTTGAGCAGCGCCTCCGCCGGGTCGAGCAGTCGGCAGTTGCTCGGGTGCAGCCCGGACTGGGCGATCGCCCGGGTGGCGGCCACCGCGGCGTCGTGCTCGTCGAAGTGCACCGCCGCGTCCGCCCGCCAGCGCGGCCGGTCCTGCAGGCGCAGCCACGCCTCGGTGATGACGCCGAGCGCGCCCTCGGAGCCGAGGAAGAGTCGGTCCGGCGAGGGCCCCGCGCCGGAGGCGGGCAACCGGCGGGACTCGCTGGTGCCGGCCGGGGTGACCACCCGCAGCGACTCCACCAGGTCGTCGATGTGGGTGAGCACCGTCGCGTAGTGGCCGCCGGCCCGGGTGGCCAGCCAGCCGCCCAGCGTGGAGAACTCGAACGACTGTGGGAAGTGCCGCAGCGTGAGGTCGTGCCCGCGGAGCTGGTCGGCCAGCGCCGGGCCGAACACGCCGGCCTGGATCCGCGCCGCCCGGCTGGTCCGGTCGACCTCCAGCACCCGGTCGAGCCGGCCGAGGTCGAGACTGATCGCGCCGGGGTAGCCGTCGGCCACCCGTGGCTCCACTCCGCCGACGACCGACGAACCGCCGCCGTACGGGATCACCGCGATGCCGGCCCCGGCGCACCAGTCCAGCACGTCGACGACGTCCTGTTCGGACGCCGGCCGGACGACCAGGTCCGGCGGGTGCCGGACGTCGCCGTGCAGGTTCCGGACGACGTCCCGGAACGCCTTGCCGTGCGCGTGCGCGGCCCGGTCGGTGTCCTCGGCGGAGCAAAGCTGGGCCAGCGTCGGCGGCGGGGCGACCCGCGGCGGCCGCAGGCCCAGCTCGGCCACCGGCGGCGGGACGTGCGCGGTCAGCTCGGCGTCGGGCAGCAGGGCCCGCACGCGGTCGGTCAGCGCCGCGGCCTCCGCGCCGGTCACCGCGTCCTCGACGTGACCCCAGCCCCACCACGAACGGTGCTTCCCGGCCATCCGGCCTCCCCGCCGTCATCCAGCCCGACCCGCCGTAACGTACTCGACCGGTGGCGGTGCCGGGTGTCCCCGTGGTCGGGTGGCCGCTGAGCGAGGGGGTGGCCACCGTCCGGTGACCACCCCCTCGCGTACCCCCCCCGGGTCAGGAGTTGGCCGGGACCGGTTCGGCCGGGCGGCGCCGGCCGGCCGGGGACGCCGGGCGGGCCAGCGCGCTCGGCCACCAGGTGCGCCGGCCGACCTCCAGGGCGAGCGCCGGGACGAGGAGGCTGCGCACCAGGAACGTGTCGAGCAGCACCCCGACGCCCACGATCACGGCGGACTGCACCGACGGCACCAGCGGCAGCACGCTGAGCGCGCCGAAGGTGGCCGCCAGCACCACACCCGCGCTGGTGATCACCCCGCCGGTCACGGTCAGCGCGTGCAGCACGCCCTGCCGATGGCCGAGCAGCGCCGCCTCCTCCCGCGCCCGGGTGGTGAGGAAGATGGTGTAGTCCACGCCGAGGGCGACCAGGAACAGGAAGGTCTGCAACGGGATCCCGACGAACAGCTTGGCGTGTCCCATCGCGTCCAGGATCAGCCCGGCCGCCCCCAGCGCCGCCAGGTACGACAGCACCACGCTGGCCAGCAGCAGCAACGGCGCGACCAGCGCCCGCAGCAGCACGGTCAGGATGACGAACACCACCGCCAGGACCAGCGGGATCACCCGCCGGTTGTCCCGGTCGACCGTGCGCTCCTCGTCCAGCAGGTAGGCGCTGTCCCCACCGACCAGCGCCTGGGCGCCGGGCACCGCGTGCACCGCGGTCCGCAGCCGGTCCACGGTGTCCAGGGCGGCGTCGCTGTCCGGGGTGTCGGCCAGCACCGCGCCGATCCGCACCCACCGGCCGTCCGGCGAGCGTTCCGGCTCGCCCACCTCGGCCACCCCGGGCACGGCCCGGGCGGCGGCGACCACCTGGTCGGCGCGGTCCGCGGTGGCCAGGATGTCGGCCGGGGCGACCGTGCCGCTCGGGTAGTGCGCCGCGATCATCCGCTGGCCGGTGATCGAGCCGACCTCCCGGGTGAACGTCTCGTCGCCGGGCAGGCCGACGCTGAGATTGCCGATGCCGAAGCTGAGCGCGACCAGCGCCGCGGCGGTGCCGATCCACACCGTCCGGGGGCGGCGGCCGACCAGCCCGGCGACCCCCCGCCACACCCGATGGTCGGCGGCCACGTCCGCCCCGGCCACGTCCGGTGCGTAGCGCGGCACGAACGGCCAGAACAGCCACCGGCCGAACAGCACCAGCACGGCCGGCAGCAGGGTGGTCATGGCGAGCAGGGCGGCGACGATGCCGACCGCGCCGACCGGGCCGAGCCCCCTGGTCGACGGCAGTTGCGCGGCCAGCAGGCAGAGCAGGCCGATCGCCACGGTCGCCGCGGAGGCCCCGATCGCACCGAGCGAGCGGCGCAGGGCCACCGCCATCGCGGCGTGCCGGTCGGCGTGCCGGCGCAGCTCCTCCCGGTAGCGGGCGATGAGCAGCAGCGCGTAGTCCACGCCGACGCCGAACACCAGCACCGTGAGGATGCTCTGGCTCTGGAAGTCGACCGCCAGCCCGGCGTACCGGGCCAGCAGGTAGACGACCGCGCTGGCGAGCTGGTTGGCGAACGCCGCGGTGAGCAGCGGGATCAGCCAGAGCACCGGGCTGCGGTAGGTGACCAGCAGCAGCAGGGCGACGGTGGCCGCGGTGGCCAGCAGCAACGCGGTGTCCATCCCACCGAACGCGTCGAACACGTCGTTCTCGGCCGCGGCCGGACCGGTCAGCGCGGTACGCAGGCCGGTGGGGGCGCCGGCGGTCAGCCGGTCCTTCAGCTCGGTGACCGCCGTGCCGCGCCGCTCGTCGTCCCCGGCGACCGGGAAGGACAGCAGCAGCGCCCGGCCGTCCTCGCTCGGCACCGCCGCGGGCATCTGCCCGCCGTCGGCGTACGGCGTGAAGGCGGCACGGTCGGCGTCGACCTTCGCCCGGTCGGCGTCGGTGAGACCGCCGTCCCGGACGTAGACCGCGATCGCCAGCGGGGCCCGCGAGTCGGGGAACGCCGCCTCCGCCCGCTGCGCCGCCCGGCTGTGTTCGGCGCCGGCGGGCAGCGCGCCGAGGGTGTCGTTCTCCTGCACCTCGGTCAGCTTCAGCGCCAGCGGCCCGGCCGCCGCGATGACGATGAGCCAGAAGACGAGCAGGGCGTACTTGGATCGTCGACCGGACGGCAGGCCGGCCAGACGGTGCCGGAACATGGTGGGTTCCCTCCGCGGGTTGGGTGTTCTCACGCCGTCGATCCTTCGGCCCGGAACCGGCCAGGGCAGGGGTGGCACGTCCCGAACCCTGGTGGTGCTGGCACCACCGATCCGGCGGCCGGCGTGGCCCAGAATGGGGCCGTGGACAGCTCCGTACGTCTGTTCGTCCGACGGTGGCTCCGGCCGGGCGCGATCGCCGCCGTGCAGGGCCTGGCGCTGGCCCTGCTCTGCCTGACCACCAACGTCGCGCTGTTCGCGCTCTCGGTGGTGTCGCTCGCGTTGATCCCGGTCTTCGGCATCGGGTTCGCGCTGTTCCCGGTGGTGACCGCGCTGGTCCGGCTCTGCCTGGGGGCGCAGCGCCGGCTCGCCCGCTGGGGTGGGGTGCCGATGGCCACCCCGTACCGGCCGATGCCCGCCGACGCCCAGATCGGCACCTGGCGGCGGTTCCGGTGGGTGGTCGGGGACCCGGCCACCTGGCGGGACTTCGCCTGGCTGGTGCCGGGCACGGTGACCGGCGCGGCCTGCCTGCTGGCGTTCGTGCTGCCGGGGTACGGGCTGGAGGGCGTGCTGCTGGTGCCGCTGGTGCTCTACCTGACCATCGACTGGTACGGCTACGGCGTGTTCTGGCCGATGGACAACATCGTCCAGGCCTGGGCGTCCGTACCGCAGGGATGGTTCTTCCTGCTCGGCGGGCTGGCGGTGGCCCCCTGGCTGGTCTGGCTGCACCTGCGCTTCGCCGCCCTCTTCCTCGCCCCGACGAAGGCGCAGGAGCTGGCGCTGCGGGTGCGGCAGCTGACCGTCACCCGGGCCGACACGGTCGACACCCAGGCGGCCGAGCTGCGCCGGATCGAGCGTGACCTGCACGACGGCGCGCAGGCCCGGTTGGTGGCGCTGAGGATGAGCATCGGGCTGGCCGGGAAGCTGATGGCGGACGACCCGGCGGCGGCCCAGCGGCTGCTGGCCGAGGCCCAGGAGGCCAGCGGGCAGGCCCTGGTCGAGCTGCGCGACCTGGTCCGCGGCATCTACCCGCCGGTGCTCGCCGAACGGGGCCTCGGCGGCGCGGTCGAGGCGCTCGCGCTGGCGGTGCCGCTGCCCGTGACGGTGGAGGTGCGGCTGGCGGGCAGCCCGCCGGCGGCGGTCGAGTCGGCGGCGTACTTCGCGGTGGCGGAGGCGCTGGCCAACGTCACCAAGCACAGTGGCGCGGCGCGCGCCTGGATCCGGATGACGCACCGGGACGGCCGGCTGGTCATGGTGGTCGGCGACGACGGCCGGGGCGGGGCGCAGCCGGACGCGGGGACCGGCCTGGCGGGTGTGCGGCGCCGTCTGGCAGCCTTCGATGGAACGATGACGGTGACCAGTCCGCCCGGCGGACCGACCGTCGTGACCATGGAGCTGCCGTGCGAGTTGTCATCGCCGAGGATCTCGCCCTCCTCCGGGACGGGCTGACCCGCATCCTCGACGCCTTCGGCTTCCAGGTGGTCGAGGCGGTCGCGGACGGGCCGTCCGTGCTGCCGGCGTTGACCCGGCACCGCCCCGACGTCGCGGTGGTCGACGTACGCCTGCCGCCGACCTTCACCGACGAGGGCCTGCAGGCCGCGTTGCAGGCCCGCACCCGGCTGCCCGGCCTGCCGATCCTGGTGCTGTCCCAGCACGTCGAGCAGCTGTACGCCCGGGAGCTGCTCTCCGACCGCGGTGGAGGAGTGGGCTACCTGCTCAAGGACCGGGTGTCCAATGTGGACCAGTTCATCGACGCGGTGCGCCGGGTGGCGGCCGGCGGCATGGTGATGGACCCGGACGTGGTGTCCCAGCTGCTGGCCCGCAACACCGGCGGGCAGCGGCTGGCCGAGCTGACCGCCCGCGAGCGCGAGGTGCTGGGCCTGATGGCGGAGGGCCGGTCGAACGCGGCGATCGCCGGCCGGCTGTTCGTCACCGAGAAGGCGATCAGCAAGCACATCAACAACATCTTCAGCAAGCTCGGCATGCCGCCGTCGGACGACGACAACCGGCGGGTGCTGGCCGTGCTGGCGTACCTGAACGGCTGAGCCTGCTCCGGGCTGGCGCGGCGGCCGGGTCAGGCCGGCGAGCCGGGTCAGGCCGGCGAGCCGGTGCCGCCGCGCATCGCGTCCGCGGTGACCGCGCAGCGGTCGGGGTCGTGCGCGACGCCGTCGGCGGCCTGCCGCAGCAGCCGGTGCAGCAGCGCGCGCTCCGCCTCGGGCAGCGCGCCCAGCAGTTCCTCCTCCACCTGGCGCACCCGCGCGTCCAGTTCGTCGAGCCGGCGGCGCCCGTGCCCGGTGGGGACGATCCGGCGGGCACGCCGGTCGGTCGGGTCCTGCTGGCGCTCGACCAGGCCGGATTCGACGCAGCGGTCGATCAGGTAGGTCATCACGCTGCGGTCGATGCCCAGCCGGGTGGCCAGCGAGGCCTGGCTGGGCGGCTCGTCCCGGACCACGGCCGAGAGCACCTGGTAGCCCCGGGTGCCGGACGGCAGGTCGCCGACCGCCGCGGCCACCCGGGCGCTCCACTCCCGCAGCAGCACGGTGAGCGCCCAGCCGAACTCGCCGACGAACTCCGGTTCGGGGTTGGCGCGGGCCGGGGTGGGGACGCCAGCGGTGGTCATGCCGACGATGCTACCAGCAGTGATTGAATCGACACATCATCTGTTCGACACATGGGTTAGCCGGTGTATCGTTTGTCGCGCAAACAATCTGCCGGTACAACGGAGCGGACCATGACCGACTACGGGCACGAGCTGACCTTCGGCACGTTCATCACGCCCCAGAACGAGAACCCCCAGGTACCGGTCCAGCTCGCCCAGCTCACCGAGGCGGCCGGGCTGGACCTCGCCACCTTCCAGGACCACCCCTACCAGCCGGCCTTCCTCGACACCTGGACCCTGCTGACCTGGGTCGCGGCGGCCACCGAGCGGATCTCGGTCTCCGGCAACGTGCTCAACCTGGCGCTGCGCCCGCCAGCGGTGCTGGCCCGCTCGGCCGCCAGCCTGGACCGGCTCTCCGCCGGCCGGTTCACCCTCGGCCTCGGTGCGGGCGCCTTCTGGGAAGCGATCGAGGCGATGGGCGGCCGGCGGCTCACCCCGGGCCAGGGCGTCCAGGCGCTGGCCGAGGGGATCGAGATCATCAGGGGGATCTGGGACACCGCCGACCCGACCGCGCTCACCGTGGACGGCACCTACCACCGGGTCGCCGGCGTCAAGCGCGGCCCGGCGCCGGCCCACGACATCCCGATCTGGCTGGGCGCGCTCAAGCCGCGGATGCTGCGGCTGACCGGCCGGGTCGCGGACGGCTGGGCGGTCACCCTCCAGTACGTCGGCGACGACGGCCTGGTCGAGGGGAACGCGACCATCGACGAGGCGGCCACCCGGGCCGGCCGCCATCCCGCCGAGATCCGCCGGGTGCTCAACATCGGCGGCGCCTTCACCCCGCAGGGCCGGGGTTTCCTGCAGGGGCCGCCGAACCAGTGGGTCGAGCAGCTCGCCCCGTACGCCCTGGAGCGGGGCATCGGTACCTTCATCCTGATCGGCGACGACCCGCGCGCCATCCAGACCTTCGGCCAGGAGGTCGCCCCGGCGCTGCGGGAACTCGTCGCCGCGGAGCGGGCGTCGGCCGGCACCGCGCCGGTGGCCCGCCGGCGGGGCAGCGCCGCGCTGGCGGCCCGCCGAGCCGGCATCGCCTACGACGACGTGCCGGCCGCGCTGGTCGCCCGGGCGGTGGAGCCGGGCGACCGGGAGTACCCGTCGGTGCGCTCCGGCTACCTGCGCGCCGGCCGGCCCGGCCTGGTACTGCGCCCGCGCAGCGCCGAGGAGGTCGCCGAGGCGCTCGCGTACGCCCGCAAGCAGGAGGTGCCGATGGCCGTCCGCTCCGGCGGCCACGGCATCAGCGGGCGCTCCACCAACGACGGCGGCATCGTGGTCGATCTGGGTGCCCTCGACCGCATCGAGTTGCTCGACGAGCGCACCGGGCTGGTCCGGTTGGGCGTCGGCGCCCGCTGGGGGCAGGTCGCCGAGCAGCTCGTCCCGCACGGCCTGGCGATCAGCTCCGGCGACTACGGCGGCGTCGGCGTGGGTGGGCTGGCCACCACCGGCGGCATCGGCTTCATGGGCCGGCTGCACGGGCTGACCATCGACCACGTCCGGGCCGCCGAGGTGGTCCTCGCCGACGGCCGGATCGTCCGCGCCGACGCCGAGCACCACCCCGACCTGTTCTGGGCGGTGCGCGGCGCCGGCGCCAACGTCGGCGCGGTCACCGCACTGGAACTGGCCGCCGACCGGGTGGGCGACATCGTCCACTCCGTCATGCTGCTCGACGCCTCGGACACCGCCGGGGTGCTGGCGCGCTGGGGCCAGGTGGTGGAGACCTCGCCGCGCGAGCTGACCAGCTTCATCATCCTGTCCCCGAACCGGGGCGCGCCGTCCGTGGTGGCGCGGGTGATGACCGTCTACGCCAGCGACGACACCGACGCCGCGGTCGCCGCGCTGCAACGGCTCGCCGACATCGCCCCGGTGCTCGACCACGAGGCCCGGCTGACGCCCTACTCGGGCGTCGTCTTCCCCACCCAGCCGCACCACGCCTCCGGCGGGCTGGGCCCGATCACCCGTTCGGGGCTGTTCACCCACCTCACCCCGGAGGTGTCCGGCGGGCTCGCTCGGCTGGTCACCGAAGGCGTCTCGTACTTCCTGCAACTGCGCGCGGTGGGCGGTGCGGTCAACGACGTGCCGGCCGGCGACACCGCGTACCCGCACCGGCACCAGAACTTCTCCGCGGTGGCCTTCGGCGGCGGGGTGCGGCGGGCCGCCCTGGACGTGCCGTGGGACGACTGGGTGTACCCGCACGCCGAGGGTCTCTACCTGAGCTTCGAGACCGACCCGCGCCCCGAGCGGCTGCGCGACGCCTTCCCGGAGCCCACGCTCAGCCGGCTGCGGCAGGTCAAGCGGGTCTACGACCCGGACGCGGTGTTCAACACCAACTTCCCGGTCCCGCCAGCCACGGACTGACGCGGCGGCGGGGTGGGCCGACTGCCCACCCCGCCGCCGGCGTACGGGTCAGTGCCCGGCCGCCTGCGCGGCGGCCTCCTCCTGCGCCCGCCGCTCGTCGCCGCTGAGCGTGTGCAGCGGCTTCTCCTTGATGAACAGCACCACGATCAGGGCGAGCACCGCGAACGGCGCGCCGACCAGGAACAGGTCGGCGGTGGCGACGCCGTAGACCTCCTGCACGATGCGCAGCACCGGCTCGGGCAGCGCGGACAGGTCGGGCACCTCGGCGGAGCCGCTGCCGCCGGTCGCGGCCGGCCCGAGCTTCTCGGTCATCAGCGAGGTGACCCGGTTGGCCAGCAGGGCGCCCAGCGCGCTGACCCCGATCGCACCACCCATGCTGCGGAAGAAGGTGAGCACGGAGGTGGCCGCACCGAGTTCGTGCGCCGGCACGTCGTTCTGCGCGGCGAGCACCAGGTTCTGCATGAGCATGCCGACGCCGACGCCGAGCACGGCCATGTAGACCGAGAGCACGAGCACGCTGGTGCCGGCGTCGATGGTGCCCAGCAGCAGCATCCCGACGGTCATCACCGCCGCCCCGGCCACCAGGTACGCCTTCCACCGGCCGTACTTGGTGATGAGCTGGCCGGCCACCGTCGACGAGACCAGCAGACCGAAGATCATCGGCAGGCTCATCAGGCCCGCCACGGTCGGCGACTTGCCCAGCGAGATCTGGAAGTACTGGGAGAGGAAGACGGTGCCGCCGAACATCGCGACGCCGACCAGCACGCTGGCGATGGTGGCCAGCGAGACGGTCCGGTTGCGGAAGATGTCCAGCGGGACGATCGGGTCGGTCGCCCGCGCCTCGACCCGTACCGCCAGCGCCAGCAGCAGGATCCCGCCGACCACCATCAGCGCGGTCCAGCCCGAGGCCCAGGCGAACGTGTTCCCGGCCAGCGACGACCAGATCAGCAGCGTGCTGACGCCCGCGGTGATCAGTACGGCGCCGAGCCAGTCGATGGTGACCTGCCGCCGGACGACCGGCAGGTGCAGGGTGCGCTGCAGCAGCACGATGGAGAGCAGGGTGAACGGGACGCCGATCAGGAAGCACCACCGCCAACCCAGCCACGAGGTGTCCACCAGCACGCCGCCGATCAGCGGCCCGGCGATGGTGCCCACGCCGAAGACCGCGCCGAAGATGCCGGCGTAGCGGCCGAGTTCGCGCGGCGGGATCATCGCCGCCATGACGATGGTGGCCAGCGCGGTCATGCCGCCCGCGCCGATGCCCTGCACCACCCGGCTGGCCAGCAGCACCTCGACGTTCGGGGTGAAGCCAGCGATCAACGAACCCACCACGAACAGCCCCAGCGACAGCTGGATCAGCAGCTTCTTGCTGTACAGGTCGGCCATCTTGCCCCACAGCGGCACGGTCGCCGTCATGGCGAGCAGCTCACTGGTGACGATCCAGGTGTAGATGGTCTGACTGCCGTTGAGATCGGCGATGATCCGCGGCAGCGCGTTCGCCACCACGGTGGAGGCGAGGATCGACACGAACATGCCGACCATCAGGCCGGAGAGGGCTTGGAGGACCTCCCGGCGCGACATTCGCGCGCCGGCCTCGGCGGGCCCGGCGGGTGGGGCGGTAGCGGTCATTGACGCTCCCTCGTGGGGTGTTCCGGACAGGCTGACCCGGGCGCGGCGGCGCCCGGGGTGCGGGTGGGGCTCAGGGCCGGGGATCCGGCAGGCCGGCGGCGACCGCGGCGAACGCCTCGTCGACCAGGTCCCGCAGCGGCCGGGTGTCGGCCTCGGCGGCCCAGCGCAGCAGGGCGATCCGGAACGCGGCGCCGCCCACTGCGGCGACCAGTGCCGGGTGGCCGTGGTCGGGCGGCACACCGAGGCGGCTGGCGAGGGCCTCGACGATCGCTCGCTCGACCTCGGCGTTGCCGGCGATCAGCCGGGTCAGCAGCGCCGGGTTGCGGTCGATGACCGCCAGCCGCAGCCGCCACAGCTCCCGGTCGGCCTGCATCATCTCGGCCGTCCCGGCCAGGGCCAGCCGGATCGCCTCCAGCGCCGGCACCCCGGGCGGGGCCGCGGCCAGCCGCGCCAGCAGCGGTTCCCGGTCGGCCGCCGGGTCGCCGATGAGCGCCTCGTCCTTGGACGAGAAGTAGTTGAAGAAGGTGCGCGCCGAGACGTCGGCCGCCTCGCTGATCTGCTCGACGGTGACGTTCTCCAGCCCGTGCTCGGCGACCAGCCGCAGCGCGGCGGTGGTCAGGGCGTCCCGGGTGAGCCGCTTCTTGCGGTCCCGGCGCCCCGGCGCGGTCTGCTCGGCAACGGTCACGCGGGGACGCTACGAGAAAACTTGCACGCTCTGCAAGTTTTATCGAGTGAAGTGATGTTGGCGACTCCGGTGGTGCCCGCCGCCGGCCGGGCCGCCGCCGCACCACCGCCGGGGGTGGCAGGTGAGCACTCCGGCCCCGTCCCCCACCGCCCCGCAGTGGCTCCAGGTCCTGCTGTCCGTCCTCGGGGTGCTCGGCGGCGCCGGTGGCCTCGCCGTCATCGCCACCGTCGTGGTGCAGCGCGGGAAGTTCAAGGCGGACGCCGCCGACACCCTCACCGACGCGGCCCTCACCCTGGTGCAGCCGTTGCGTACCCGGGTGACCGAGCTGGAGGAGGAGGCGCTGGTCGCCCGGTCGCAGCTGGCGAACTCGCGCGAGCAGGTGCAGCAGCTGCGGGCGACGGTCTGGGATCTCCGCGACCGCCTGGACCGGTGGCGGGCGGCGATCCTCGCACCGGACGCCACGTTGCGCAAGATCCGTGCGTTGGTGGCCGAGAGCGACCGGCGGCCGGAGCGTCCGTAGCCGGCCCGGTCACCGATCGGGTGCCGGGGCGGGGGCCGCCGATCACCTCGATATTCGGTTAGCCTAGCCTAACCACCATGACCCAGGCCCTGCCCGTCGCGCCGTGGCGCGTCTTCACCGTCGAGGTCCGCGCGGTACGCCGGATCAGCCCGTCGTTCCTCCGGGTCACCTTCACCGGCCCGGACCTCGACCGCTTCGCCGACAACGGCTACGACCAGCGGATCAAACTGGCGTTCCCGCTGGCCGGGGAGAACGGCGTGCGGCTGCCCGGCGGCGAGGACTGGTACGCGCAGTGGCGGGCGCTGCCGGAGGAGCGGCGCAACCCGATCCGCACCTACACCGTCCGGGCCGTTCGCCCGCTGCTCAGCGAGGTGGACGTCGACCTGGTGCTGCACGGTGACGGCGGGCCGGCCACCCGGTGGGCCCGCCGGGCCCGCCCCGGCGACGAGATCGCCATCCTCGGCCCGGACGCCGGTTACCCGGGTGACCACGGCGGGGTGGAGTTCCGCCCGCCGTCGACCAGCCACCTGCTGCTGGCCGGCGACGAGACCGCCGCCCCGGCGATCTGCGCCATCCTGGAACGGCTGCCGCTCGACACCCGGGGGCGGGCGCTGCTGGAGGTGCCCGAGCCGGCCGACGCGCTGCCGGTCGTCGCACCGCCCGGGGTCGAGGTCGAGTGGCTGCCCCGGGGCCACGGCGCGCACGGCAGCCGGCTCGTCCCGGCCGTCGCGGCGGCGGCGGGCGCCCTGCTCGACGACACCGGCACCGGTGCCGACCAGGTGATCGCCGACGTGGACGTCGACCGGGACATCCTCTGGGAGGTGCCCACCCCGGCCGCCCCGGTGCCGCTCTACGCCTGGCTGGCCGGCGAGGCGGCGGTCATCCGTACCCTGCGCCGGCACCTGGTCGGCGAGCGGGGGCTCGACCGGCGCGCGGTGGCGTTCATGGGGTACTGGCGGCTCGGCCGGGCCGACACCGCCTGAGGTGCCGACCGCCCCGGACGGTGGCCGCTCCGGGTTCCGGTTCCCAGGGCCCGGCGGCGGAGGCCGCCCCGCGGAACGGTCCGCTGGGACGGCGCGGCCGGAGCGCCCGACCGTGAGCGACTCAGGGCAGCGGGCGGGAGATGCCGCGGGCGTGGTCGGTGAGGGCCGCGCCGACCACCGTGGCCTCCAGCGGCAGCACCTCCAGGCACCGCCGGACGGCCGCGGCCATCAGCACGTTCGGCACCCGCATGGAGAGCGTGCAGTGCGGCACCCAGCGGCCCGGCCGGTAGTGCTCGACCAGCGTGATCCCGGCCGCGGTGAGCCGGTCGTGCACCCGCCGGTGGTGGTCCAGCAGTTCGGCGGTGGGGGTCGGCCCGAGCCAGAGCACCCGGCCGACGAACTGACCGGCGTGCTGGAAGGACAGCCGCAGCGGCGCGGCCACCACCGTCCCGGCCAGCGCGGCGGCCACCCGTTCCGGGTCGAAGCGCGGCGCCACCGCGAGCGAGACGTGCGGCCGGTGGCGCTGCTCCAGCAGGGAGCGCATGCTCTGCACGCCCTCGGACTCCAGCGCCTCCCAGAGCACCCGGATCCGCCGGGTGGCGTCGGTGTCCAGATAGAGCTCCAGCGCCGCGACCACGCGATCACCTTAGGCGGCGGGGTTTGCCGGTGGCCCCCCGGCGGTACCCGGAGAGGTCCGCACAACCAGGAGGCGCCGGATGGACGTGAACGACCTGCTGACCGAGACGTACGACCGGCTGCCCGCACTCGTCCGCGCGGCGGTCGACGGCCTCACCCCGGAACAGCTGCGGCACGCGCCCGGTCCGGACGCGAACCCGGTCGGCTGGCTGGTCTGGCACCTGACCCGGCTCCAGGACCACCACGTGTCCGACGCGTTCGGCGTGGAGCAGCTCTGGGTCACCGGCGACTGGGCGGAGCGCTTCGGGCTCAGCCCGGATCCCGACGACACGGGCTACGCGCACACCCCGGAACAGGTCGCCGCGGTGCGTCCGGAGAGCGCGGAGGCGCTGGTGGACTACCACGAGGCGGTGGCGGCGCGCACCCGCACGTTCCTGGCCGGACTACGTCCGCACGACCTGGACCGGGTGGTCGACGAGTCCTGGGACCCGCCGGTGACCCTCGGCGTCCGGCTGGTCAGCGTGGTCGAGGACGACCTGCAGCACGTCGGCCAGGCCGCCTACGTGCGCGGGCTGATCGAGCGGGGCTGACGGCCGTACCTCAGGGCACGATGACCGCTCGCCCGTCCAGCGTGCCGTCCCGCATCTGCCGGTACGCGGTGACCGCCTCCTCCAGCGGGTAGGTCGTCTCCTTCGGCCGCACCAGGCCCCGCGCGCCCAGGTCGAGCACCTCCACCAGCTCCGGCCGGCTGCCCCAGTAGGTGGTCTGGATGCTCAGCTCGTACGGCACGCTGAAGAAGCCGACCGGCAGGGTGCCGCCGCCGATCCCGACGATGGTGAGGTCGCCGACGGTCCGCGCGGCGGCCACGCCCAGCGCCAGAGTGGCATCGGCGCCGACGAAGTCGAGGATCACGTCCGCACCCCGGCCGCCGGTGAACCGCCGGATCTCGTCGGCGGTTCCCGCGCCGGAGGGCAGGGCCAGGTCGGCGCCGCACTCCTCGGCCAGCCGCAGGGCCGCGTCCCGGGTGTCGACGGCCACCACCCGGGCGGCGGTGGTCGCCTTGAGGATCTGGATGCCGACGTGCCCGAGTCCGCCCACGCCGATCACCAGGGCGGTGTCGCCCGGCGCGAGCTTCGGCCAGGACCGCCGGATCGCGTGGTACGGGGTGAGGCCGGCGTCGGTCAGCGGGGCCGCCCGCACCGGGTCCAGCCCCTCGGGCAGCGGCACGAGGTGCCGGGCGTCCGGCACCAACTGGTAGTCGGCCATCCCGCCGTCCGCGCCGAGCCCGCCACCGCCACCGGGCGCCGGCGCCGCGGCGGTGTTCTCGCAGTACGTGTCGACGCCGACCCGGCAGCGGGCGCAGGTGCCGCAGCCCCACGGCCCGTAGACGGCCACCGGCTGGCCGACCTCCAGCCCGGTCACCCCGGCGCCGAGGGCGTGCACCCAGCCGGCGTTCTCGTGGCCGAGGGTGAACGGCGGGTTCCAGGGCACCACGCCGGCCTCGAAATCGTGCATCAGGTGCAGGTCGGAGTGGCAGGCGCCGGCCCCGCCGATCTTGACGACCACCTGGCCCGGGCCGGGGGTGGGTTCGTCGACCTCGACCAGTTCCGGTTCCGATTTCCAGCCCGGCAACCGCAGCGCGCGCATGATCTGACTCCCGTCCGTCCGTTCCGACCTCCACCGGCGGGTCTGCCCACTGGGCGGCGGCGCAAACAGGGGCCGGCGGTGGG
>NZ_QGSW01000157.1:0-18118 GCF_003176715.1 Micromonospora sp. S4605 | reverse complement strand
GCAGCGTGGAGCGGCGGCCCAACCGGGCGGCGAGCACCCCGCCGAGCAGCACCCCGGCGGCCCCGCCGGCCCCGTACGCCCCGACCACCGCGCCGGCCACCGCCTCGCTCGCGCTCCGCGCCGAGGTCAGGTAGAGCGACAGGAAGAGCATCGCGAACGCGCCGGCCCGGTTGATCAGCAAACCGGCCCAGAGGTACCAGAAGGTGGCGGGCAGACCGCCGGCGGTGTCGTCCAGCCAGCGCCGCAGGGGCCGCACGCGTCCTCCGAACAGTTCAGTTAACTGACAGTTCCGTCCAGACCGTAGGGAGCCCGACCACCGGGCGCCACGTGTCGCTGGTCACCGCGCCCCGGCGGACTCGGTCGACCGGGACCGGCCGGGGCCGCCCGCAGCCGACCCGTCCACCCCGGTGCCGTCGCTGGCGTCAGCCGGCGGCGCGGCATCCACACCCGACCGGACCGGCAGGGCGGGGGCGGTGGCCGCCGCC
This sequence comes from Micromonospora sp. S4605, assembly GCF_003176715.1. Lineage (NCBI taxonomy): Bacteria > Bacillati > Actinomycetota > Actinomycetes > Micromonosporales > Micromonosporaceae > Micromonospora > Micromonospora sp. S4605. The sequence goes on along the minus strand of NZ_QGSW01000157.1, from coordinate 17,633 downwards.
TCGGCCGCCTCGGGCGCCGGCGTCCGGGTGGCGGTGACCGGCACGACCTGCTCGGCGGCCGCCCGCAGCGTCGCGGCCCGCCGCTCCCGAGCCGGCCCGGAGACCAGGTGGGCGACCGCCGTCACGGCGCCGATCGCCGCACAGCCGAGCCAGAGCGCGCCGTTGCCGGCCTGCTCGCGGACCAGGCCGCCGAGGATCGGTGCCACGGCACCGGCCACCTGCCAGGAGAGCGAGAAGGCGCCCTGGTAGCGACCGCGCAGGTCGGCGGGGGAGAGTTCGGCGATGAGGGTGGCATTGGACGGCGAGTTGAGCATCTCGCCGAGCGTCCAGATCAGCACGGTGATCCCGTAGAACCAGGCGGCGTCCGCGAACGCGGTCAGCCCGAAGCCGACGCCCATCACCACCGAGGCCAGGGCGAGCACGTGCGACCGGCTCCGGCCCCGGATCAGCCGGGGTACGAAGAGTTGCCCCACCACGATCAGCACGCCGTTGAGCGCGATCACCGAGCCGTAGGTGGCGGGGGTCAGGCCCGAGTCACCCATCGCGATCGGCAGCATCGAGATGTGCTGGAGGAAGACCAGCGCGGAGAGCAGGTTCAACGCCACGAAGCCCAGGAAGACCCGGTCGGTCAGGATGGTGCGCAGCGCTCCGGCCGGCGGCTTGCCCTTGGCCTGTCCCGGCGCCACGGTGACAGCGGTCCGGGTCTCGCCGACCTTGATGAAGATGATCAGCGCGGTGACCAGCATGGTGACCGCGTCGACCACGAAGAGCAGCAGGTAGTCGGCCTGGGCGGCGAGGCCGGCGAGCACCGCCGCACAGGCGAAGCCGAGGTTGATCGCCCAGTAGTTCAGCGAGAAGGCCCGAAGCCGGTCCTTGGCCGGCACCACGTCGATCATCATCGCGCCGAACGCCGGCCGGGCCGCCTCGGCGAACATGCCGAGCAGCAGGGCGCCGAGCGCCACCGCCCACAGGTCCCGGGCGAGGCCGAGGGTGAGCATCATGGTGGCCGCGCCCAGGTGCGCGGTGAACAGGGTGGGCCGGCGACCCCAGCGGTCGGTCAGCGTGCCGCCGACGGTGGTGCCGACCGCGCCGCCGACGCCCCAGAGGCCGATCACCAGGCCGGCCTGCGAGGCGGAGAAGCCGCGCTCCTGGGTGAGGTAGATGGCCAGGAACACCAGCACGAACGAGCCGAGCCGGTTGATCAGGGTGCCGGTCCAGAGGTACCAGAACCGAGCCGGCAGCCCGCCCGCCGTGTCCCTGAACCAGCCCCGCACCGTCCGCATCTGCCGCCCCCGCCCCCGGTAATGACCGATCAATCACAAGCGCCTTACAACCTAGTGCCGGGCCGGTTTGCCGGTCATCGGCTTTTCCACGTGGTGGTCGTCACGACCGCTCGCCGCGTGTCCGACCGCCGGGTACGGCAGGATGATCCGCATGACTGCGAGCGAGGGGCCCACCGTCGGGACGCTGGTCCTGCTGCGGCACGGCGAGAGCGACTGGAACGCCAAGAACCTCTTCACCGGCTGGGTCGACGTCGACCTCACCGAGAAGGGCGAAGACGAGGCGCGCCGCGGCGGCGAGCTGCTGCGCGAGCACGACCTGCTGCCGGACGTGGTGCACACCAGCGTGCTGCGCCGCGCGACCCGCACCGCCGAGCTGGCGCTGAACGCCGCGGACCGGCACTGGATCGCGGTCCGCCGGTCCTGGCGGCTCAACGAGCGCCACTACGGCGCGCTGCAGGGCAAGAACAAGAAGCAGACGCTGGACGAGTACGGCGAGGAGCAGTTCATGCTCTGGCGTCGCTCGTACGACACCCCGCCGCCGCCGATCGCGGACGGCGACGAGTGGTCCCAGGTCGGCGACCCGCGGTACGCGCTGCTGCCGAGCGAGCTGATGCCGCGTACCGAGTGCCTGAAGGACGTCGTCGAGCGGATGCTGCCCTACTGGTACGACTCGATCGTGCCGGACATCCTGGCCGGCCGTACGGTGCTGGTGGCCGCGCACGGCAACTCGCTGCGGGCCCTGGTCAAGCACCTGGACCAGATCTCCGACGAGGCGATCGCCAAGCTGAACATCCCGACCGGCATCCCGCTGCGCTACGACCTCGACGCGCACCTGCGCCCGCACACCCTGGGCGGCACCTACCTCGACCCGGCGGCCGCCAAGGAGGCCGCCGCCGCGGTGGCGAACCAGGGCCGCTGAACGCGACGGGGCCCCGGCCGGCTGGCCGGGGCCCCGTCGGCGGCTCAGTTGGCCGAGGGTGTGGTCTCCCCGGTGATCAGGTAGATCACGTGCTCGGCGGTGTTCACCGCGTGATCGGCGAACCGCTCGTAGAAGCGGCCGAGCAGGGTGGCGTCGATCGCGGTCTCCACCCCGTACGGCCAGTCCTCCCCGAGCAGCACCGCGAACAGGCTGCGGTGCAGGTCGTCCATGGCGTCGTCGACGCGGTCCAGTTCGGCGGCGACCGCGACGTCGGGCTTGGCCAGCACCGACGCGATCTTCTCGGCCATCCGGTCGGCGATCGCTGCCATGTCGGTGAAGATCGGCCGCAGCTCGGCCGGCACGGCCGGCGACGGGTGCCGCCGCAGCGCGGTCTTCGCCACGTGGTCGGCCAGGTCACCCATCCGCTCCAGGTCGGCCGCGACGTGCAGCGCCGTGATCATGGCGCGCAGGTCGGAGGCGACCGGCGCCTGCCGGGCGAGCAGGTCGCAGACCCGCTCCTCGACGTGCCGGTAGAGGTCGTCGATCTCGGCGTCCCGCTCGATCACCGTCTCCGCGGCCCGGCGGTCCGCGGTGAGCAGGGCGCGGGTGGCCTGCCGCATCGCGGCCCGGATCCCCTCCGCCATGTCCACCAGCAGTTGGCTGACGATCTGCAGGTCAGCCCGGAACTCGTCGCGCATTCTCACGTCCTGGAATCGGTGTCCGCCGGCGGGGCCGGCGCGGGATGGGCAGGTGCGCCGCCCACGCTAGGCCGAATGGGCGGACCGCAGATGAACCCGGGTGAACGGCGCCGGACGCGGGAGTGAACTTTCCCGGACGCGAAGGTGGTTCGTCCTGTTATGGGCGATGCCCGGGTTAACAATGACCCTACGATCGCCGGGTGGAGTGGGCGGTGACCGTCGGTGTGGTCGTGGGCCTGGTGGCCGGGCTGGCCGCCGGGTTGCTGCTGGTCGCGTTGGTCCCGGCGGTACGCGCCCGGGTCACCTCGGCGGCGGAGCGGTCCGGCCGCCGTCTCGGCATGGGGAGGCTCGCGATACCAGACGACCAGCAGGCGGGGCTCGGCCGCCGGACGATCGACTCGCTCCGCGCCGGCGTGGTGGTGCTGGACGCGGACGACCAGCCGGTCCGGGTCAACCCGGCCGCTCGGGCGATGGGGCTGCTCCGCACCGGCCCGACGCCCGGTTCGATCGCCGCCCACCCGTTGATCCGTACGCTCGCCGGCCAGGTGCGCCGCACCGGCGTGCGGCGAGAGATCGAGCTGGACCTGCCGCGCGGCCGCGACTCCGCCGGGGAGAACCCGCTCGGGGTGCACCTGCGGGCGATGGCGATCGGCGGCGGGCACGTCGCCGTGGAGGCGGTGGACGTGACCGAGTCGCACCGGCTGGCCCGGGTGCGGCGGGACTTCGTGGCGAACGTCAGCCACGAGCTGAAGACGCCGATCGGCGCCCTGCAGCTGCTCGCCGAGGCGCTGTTGGACGCCACCGAGCCGGCCGGCGCGGCGGCGCCGGACCTGTCCGAGGACCTGGTCGCCGCCCGGCGCTTCGCCGAGCGGATCCAGCACGAGTCGACCCGGCTCGGCCGGCTGGTGCAGGAGCTGCTGGAGCTGACCCGGTTGCAGGGCGCCGAGCCGCAGCCGCCGCCGGAGCCGGTCGCGGTGGACTGGGTGGTCGCCGAGGTGGTCGACCGCACCCGCACCAGCGCCGCCGCCCGGCGGATCGAGGTGGAGGTCACCGGCGAGCGCGGCCTGACCGTGTACGGCAGCGACAGCCAACTCGCCACCGCCGTGTCGAACCTGGTCGAGAACGCCATCAACTACTCGGGCGAGGACACCACGGTGCGGATCGCCACCCGGGCCGACGACGAGCACGTCGAGATCGCCGTCACCGACCAGGGGATCGGGATCGCGCCGACCGACGTCGACCGGATCTTCGAGCGGTTCTACCGGGCCGACCAGGCGCGCTCCCGGGACACCGGCGGGACCGGCCTGGGGCTGGCCATCGTCAAACACATCGCGAGCAACCATGGCGGACGGGTCGAGGTGGCGAGCACTCTTGGTGGTGGGTCGACGTTCACCCTGCGGCTGCCCGCCCGTCCACCGGACGACCTCCTGGCGACACTGCCACCCGCTGGGATCGAGTCCGGTCCGGCCGAGCTCCGGCAGGTCTGACAGCAATGGAAAGGAAAAGCCCGTTGAGCCGCGTTCTGGTGGTCGAGGACGAGGAGTCGTTCTCCGACGCCCTGTCGTACATGCTCCGCAAGGAGGGCTTCGAGGTCTCCGTCGCCGCGACGGGCCCGACCGCCCTCACCGAGTTCGACCGGACCGGCGCCGACATCGTGCTGCTCGACCTGATGCTGCCCGAGATGTCGGGCACCGAGGTGTGCCGGCAGCTGCGGCAGCGCTCGCACGTGCCGATCATCATGGTCACCGCGCGGGACAGCGAGATCGACAAGGTGGTCGGTCTGGAGATCGGCGCCGACGACTACGTGACCAAGCCGTACTCGCCGCGCGAGCTGGTCGCCCGGATCCGGGCGGTGCTGCGCCGGCAGAGCACCGAGGTGGCCGAGTCCGGCGTCCCGACGCTGGCCGCGGGCCCGGTCCGGATGGACATCGAGCGGCACGTGGTGACCGTCGACGGCGCCCCGGTGCAGCTGCCGCTGAAGGAGTTCGAGCTGCTGGAGCTGCTGCTGCGCAACGCTGGCCGGGTGCTCACCCGGGGGCAGCTCATCGACCGGGTCTGGGGCGCCGACTACGTCGGTGACACCAAGACCCTGGACGTGCACGTCAAGCGGCTGCGGTCGAAGATCGAGCCGGAGCCGTCCGCGCCGCGCTTCATCGTCACCGTCCGGGGCCTCGGCTACAAGTTCGAGCCCTGATCCCGGCGAGAGATCTTGGTGCGAAACCGCCGCTGGAAGGGCCGTCTCGTACCAAGATCTCTCGGCGTCAGAACACCTTGCGGAGCGCGTCCGCTATCTGATCGACCTCGGTCAGCCGGCCTTCCGCGACGGCGATGACGAGGTCGTACGCCGCGTCCAGGTGGGCCCCGCGCAGTTCGTCGTCGGAGACGGCGCGATTCTGGGCCAGGAAGGCCACCGCCACGATCCAGCCCATCCGCTTGTTGCCGTCGACGAACGGACGGTTGTTGACCAGCGAGTGCAGCAGCGCGGCGGCCTTCGTCCACAGGTCGGGATAGGCGTCCGCGCCGAGAACGCTGGTCCGGGGCCGGGCGAGGGCCGACTCGATGAGCCCGGCGTCCCGGACGCCGGCACCGATCCTGCGGGCGATCCGGGCGACGTCGGCCAGGGTCGGGTGGTAAACCTCGTCCGGCGTCACTCGGCCAGTCGGGCCAGCAGCGTGGCGTGGCGCTCGATGATCTCGTCGGCCAGTTCCTCGAAGCGTCGGGCGTTCCGCCGGGCGAGGTAGTCGTCGATCGCGGTGACCACGATCGCGTGCATCGACCGGTCCTCCTCCTCGGCGACCAGCCGGAGCCGTGCTTCGCGATCCTCGTCGAGTCGCAGTGTCATGGCCATGGCCAAATGGTAGCAACGGTGCTACCAAGATCACTGCGGGTCGGCTCAGCCGGGGTCGGCGGGGTGTGGGGCGACCATGCCCTGGCGGGACCGGGCACCGCAGAGTTCGGCCAGCTTGGCGTACGCGGGGGCGCCGATCAGCGCGGTCAGCTCCGGGCCGTAGGAGACGTACATCGGCTCGGCGCCGACGTGCGCGTCGGTCGACGAGGTGCACCACCAGTCCAGGTCGTGCCCGCCGGCACCCCAGCCCCGCCGGTCGAACTCCGACAGCGTGGAGACCAGCACCTTGGTGTTGTCCGGCCGCTTCACCCAGTCCTGGTCCCGGCGGATCGGCAGCTGCCAACAGACGTCCGGCTTGTACTCCAGCGGGTGCACCCCGTCGCGCAGCGCCTGAGCGTGCAGCGCGCAGCCGCCCCCGGCCGGGAAGTCGGCGTCGTTGAGGAAGACACAGGGGCCATCCGCGCCCTGGGTCGCGGTCCGCCGGGCCGGGTTCTTGCCGTCGACCGTGTCCTCCTCGGTCCACTGCTTGAAGCCGCGCCGGAAGTGCTGCCAGGTTTCCGGGGTGAGCCGCTTGACCGCGGAGCGGACCCGCTTCTCGTCGTCGGAGTCGGTGAAGAACGCGCCGTGCGAGCAGCAGCCCTCGGCAGACCGGCCGGCGATGATGCCGTGGCAGCCCCGGCCGAAGACGCACGTCCAGCGGGAGAGTAGCCAGGTGAGGTCGGCCCGGATCAGGTGCTGCTCGTCGGCCGGGTCGGCGAACTCGACCCACTCCCGGGGGAAGTCCAGCGGCACCTCGCGACTGCGCGGGTCGGCCGGGTCGTCCACCAGCACGCGGAGTTCGATCTGCCCTGTCACCCGGCCCAGCGTACGCGCGGTGCCGCCCGCGGGCCGCCGAGCCGCGCAAACGAGTTGGCCCTAGGGTCGACAGCATGCGACTGGGTGTCCTCGACGTCGGCTCCAACACGGTGCACCTGCTGGTGGTCGACGCCCACCACGGCGCGCACCCGTGGCCGGCGCACTCGGAGAAGGTGGTGCTGCGCCTCGCCGAGCAGATCGGCCCGGACGGCGCGCTCACCGAGGCGGGCGCGGACAGCCTGGTCAAGGCCGTCAGCATGGCCAAGGCCGCGGCCGCCGGGCTGGCGACCGACGACCTGCTCGCGTTCGCCACCTCCGCCGTCCGGGACGCCACCAACGCGCCCGAGGTGCTGGCCCGGGTCCACGACGAGACGGGCGTACGCCTGGCGGTGCTCTCCGGTGCGGACGAGGCCCGACTGACCTTCCTCGCGGTCCGGCGCTGGTTCGGCTGGTCCGCCGGCCGGCTGATGGTGCTGGACATCGGCGGCGGCTCGCTGGAACTCGCCGCCGGCATCGACGAGGAGCCGGACGTCGCGGAATCGCTGCCGCTCGGCGCGGGCCGGCTGACCCGCGACCGGCTCGGTACCAGCCCGGACAGTGCCGCCCCGCCCCCGGCCGAGCGGGTGGACGAGCTGCGGGCGTACGTCGACGGGCTGCTCGACCCGGTAGTGAAGCGGATGACCGAGGTGGGCTGGGAGCGGCCGGTGGCCACCTCGAAGACGTTCCGCACCCTGGCCCGGCTGGCCGGCGCGGCCCCGTCCGGGGCCGGGCTCTGGGCCCGCCGCCGGCTGACCCGGGCCGGGCTGCGGCAGGTGCTCGGCTTCATCCGGCACATCCCGCCAGCCCAGCTGGTCGAACTCGACGGGGTCAGCGCCGGCCGCGCGCACCAGTTGCTGGCCGGCGCGGTGGTCGCCGAGGCGGCGATGCGCCGGCTGGACGTGGACGCGCTCGACATCTGCCCCTGGGCGCTGCGCGAGGGCGTGATCCTGCGCCGGCTGGACCAGCTCGATCCGGTGTGATCCGGCCGAGTGGTTGGCACCGGTTTGCGGCTGCTCGTCACGATGCTGTCACCGGAGCGGGCTACCCTGACAGGTGTGACTTCCCCAGTCCCGGTGCTCCTGTCCAGTTCCTCGGTCTTCCCTGAGCGGACCGCGGCGGCGTTCCAGCTGGCCGCGGCGCTGGGCTACGACGGCCTCGAGGTGATGGTCTGGACGGACGCCGTCAGCCAGGACGCCGGCGCGCTGCGCGGCCTCTCCGAGCACTACGGCGTGCCGGTGCTCTCCGTCCACGCGCCCTGCCTGCTGGTCACCCAGCGGGTGTGGAGCCCCGACCCGTGGGAGCGGCTGCGTCGCTCCGCCGAGCTGGCCGCGACGCTCGGGGCGCCGACCGTGGTGGTGCACCCGCCCTTCACCTGGCAGCGGGACTACGCGCGCAACTTCGCCGACGGGCTCGACAAGATCGCCCGGGAGTACCCCGACCTGCGGTTCCCGGTGGAGAACATGTACCCGGTCCGGATGGCCGGCCGGCAGTTCGTGCCGTACGTCCCGGGCTGGGACCCGACCGACACCGGCTACCCCTCCTACACGCTCGACCTGTCGCACTGCGCCGCCTCGCACACCGACGCCATCGAGATGGCCGACCGGATGGGCGCCGGCCTGGTCCACGTGCACCTCGGCGACGGCACCGGCGAGGGGCGGGACGAGCACCTGGTGCCGGGGCGCGGCACCCAGCCCTGCGCGGAGCTGCTCTCCTCGCTGGCCGGCCGGGGTTTCACCGGCTCGGTCGCGGTGGAGGTCACCACCCGGGGCGCGAAGAGTCGCGCGGTGCGCGAAGCGGACCTGCGCGCCGCGTTGCAGTTCGCCCGCGAGCACCTGAGCACCCCGTCGCCGGTGGACGCCTGACCGGCGCCCGCCCGGCGGGGCGGCTCAGCTGACCGGGGTCAGCGACTCGGCCGGGGCCGGCTGGGCGGCCACCGTCGCCTGCTCGCCGACCGCGGCGCGCTTGCGGGCGCGGTGCGCGGCGACGTGCGAGCGGGTGGCGCAGCGCTCCGAGCAGAACCGCCGGCAGCAGTTGGACGAGGTGTCCAGATAAACGTTGCCGCAGCGCTCGTCCGCGCAGACGCCGAACCGGGCGCTGCCGTACTCGCAGAGCCAGACCGACAGCCCCCACACCGCGCCGGCGAGGTATTCGGCGCTCACCGAGGAGCCGCGGCTGGTCACGTGCATGTGCCAGTCGCTGGAGTCGTGCCCCGAGATGCGCGGCTGCACCGGGAACGCCTCCAGCAGCGAGTTGAGTTCGGCCACCGCCTCGGCGTCCCGCCCGGAGGTGCCGTACTCGAAGACGTCGCGCAGCCGCTTCTGCGCCCGCCGGAAGATCGCCAGGTCCCGCTCCGCCACCTCGTCGCGCATCCACGCGTTGTCGTCGGGGAAGAGGGCCCGCAGGTTGTCGAGGTCGTCCAGGCGGGCGTTGACGAGATCAACGCCGGTCCGGGCGTACGCGTCGAAGTTCACGCCCCCAACGGTAGACGACTCACCCGCCACGCGGTGCGTCGATGTAGTGCGGCAGGAACCGGGCGTAACCGTCGGTGATCAGACTCACGCTCTCCCGGACCCCGACCCCGGCCGACTCGCCGTCGACGATCCAGCTGCCCAGCACCATCCGGTTGCCGGCGAACTCGGGCAGCGCCCGGAACTCCTGGTAGCACCAGCCCTCGTCGCCGTAGATCCCGGGATTGGTGAACTCGGTGCCGGCGGTGACGATCCGCACCGAGCCGCCCTCCCGGCCGAGCAGCGGCTTCGCCACGTACTCGGACATCCCGCGCGGCCCGTCGAGATACGCCGGCAGCAGCAGCTCGTGCCCCGGATAGAGCTCCCAGAGCACGGCCAGCAGCGCCTTGTTCGACAGCAGCAGCTTCCAGGCCGGCTCGATCCAGGTGGTCGGGGTGCCCGGGTCGAGCGCGAGCGGCCCGTACGGCTCGGCCAGCATCCACTCCCACGGATAGAGCTTGAAGCAGGTGGTCACCGGCCGGTCGGCGGCGTCGACGAAGCGCCGGCCGGCCCAGCCGATCTCCTGGATCGGCAGCAGCTCGACGTCCAGCCCGGCCTGGCGGGCGGTCTCGGCCAGGTAGCCGGCGGTCATGTGGTCCTCGCCGGACTCCTCCTCGTTCGACCAGACCACGTGCACCCGCCGGTCGTGCAGGCCGGCCCCGATCTTCGCCCAGGCACCGACCAGTCGCTCGTGCAGGCTGTTCCACTGGTCCAGCTCGGGCCGGGTGTGCTCCAGCCAGTACCACTGGATGATCGCCGCCTCGACCAGCGCGGTGGGGGTGTCCGCGTTGTACTCCAGCAGCTTCGGCGGCCAGCTGCCGTCGTACCAGAGGTCGAAGCGCCCGTAGAGGGTCGGTGGCCGCTCCCGCAGCGACCGGGCCACCGCCTCGGCCGCCCAGGCCGGGATGCCGTACTCGGCGTAGCGCTGTCGGGCGACCACGTGTTCGGCGGCGGCCACCGACATCCGGTGCAGCTCCTCGGTCGCCTCCTCCAACCGGAGCACCTCGTCCAGCTCGAAGGCGTACGCCGCGGTCTCGTCCCAGTACGACATCACCCCGCCGTCGGGCAGCTCGGTGTCGACGTACACCAGGCCCTGCTCCCGGATGGTGACGTCCCAGCCGGGCCGGGGAGTGACCGACTCGCGGCGCACCTCAGCCGCCGCAGGCGGCGAGGTGGGTGCCGAACCCGCCGCGTTCCGGCACGGCCGCGGCGGCCGGCTCCGGGGTGGTACGCCCGGTGGTGGCCGCCGGCGCCCGCAGCGCCAGCGCGACGGTGTCGCCACCGCCGGCCGGCCCGAGGGCGCAGTCGTCGTCATCGTCGTCGGAGGTCAGGTTGCAGCCGGAGAGGGCAAGGGCCAGCGCGGTCAGCGCGCCGAGCTGCACGGAGGCCGACCGGAGGCGGCGGCGGGGGCGTTGTTCCACGGCATCGTTGTAGCCGATCTCCGCCAGTTGCGCCGCCCCGGGTGGGTGCTCGAAGCGCCCCCGTCGGCCCGGTCGGAGCGGCCCGGGCGGCCCGGTCGGAGCGGCCCGGGGCGGCACGGCGGCGGCACGGCGGCGGCACGGCGGCGGCGGTGCCGGCCGGCTGGTCACGCACCCCGCCGCCGCCCGGCGGGCGGCCGCACGGGGGCGTTACGCTCAGCGCATGCTCCGTTCCGTCATCCTCGCCGCCTCCCGGTCATCCCAGGTCGAGCGGCTCGTCGCGACGGCCCCGTTCACCCGGGACGTCGTCCGCCGGTTCGTCGCCGGCGCCAAGACCGACGACGCGTTGCGCGCGACCCGCGGGCTCGTCGACAACGGTCTCGCGGTCACCCTCGACAACCTCGGCGAGGACACCGTCACCCCCGAGCAGGCCAACGCCACCCGGGACGAGTACCTGCGGCTGCTGCGGATGCTCGCCGAGGCGGGGCTCACCCCGGCCGCCGAGGTGAGCGTCAAGCTCTCCGCGCTCGGGCAGGCGTTCGACGAGCAGTTGGCGTACGACAACGCCCGGTCGATCTGCCTGGCGGCCGACGAGGTGGGCACCACGGTCACCCTGGACATGGAGGACCACACCACCACCGACTCGACCCTGGACATCCTGGCCAAGCTGCGCAAGGACTTCCCGGCGACCGGCGCGGTGCTCCAGGCGTACCTGCGGCGGACCGAGTCGGACTGCCGCGAGCTGGCCACTGCCGGTTCCCGGGTGCGGCTGTGCAAGGGCGCCTACAAGGAGCCGGAGTCGGTGGCCTACCAGTCCGCCCGCGAGGTGGACAAGTCCTACGTCCGGTGCCTGAACATCCTGATGTCCGGCGAGGGCTACCCGATGCTGGCCACCCACGACCCCCGGCTGATCGCGATCGGCGAGGACCGGGCCCGCTGGTTCGACCGCGGGCCGGAGCAGTTCGAGTTCCAGATGCTGTACGGCATCCGGCCGGAGGAGCAGGCCCGGCTGGTCGGCGAGGGCTACACGGTGCGGACGTACCTGCCCTACGGCGAGGACTGGTACGGCTACCTGATGCGCCGGCTCGCCGAGCGCCCGGCCAACCTGATGTTCTTCGGCCGGGCCCTGATCTCCAAGAAGTGAGTCACCCGTTCGACCAGCCCCGGGTGCTGAGCACCAGGCGGTAGCCGTCCGGATCGGCCACCGTCACCCCCCAGCGGTCCCAGTACGGGCCGGCGGAGACCCTCGTCCCGCCGGCCCGTTCCAGTTTCCGGACCAGGTCGTCGTCCACCGGCCCGTCCAGGTAGAGCACCAGCAGGTCCTCCTCGGTCGGGGTCGGTTCGGCGGTGAGCGTGGCGCCGCCGACGAGTTCCAGGTGCCAGTGCGCGGCCGGCCAGCCGACCATCAGCAGGTCGTGGGTGCCCGGCCCGGTGGCGGTGGAGCGCCAGAGCACGTCGAGGCCGAGCCCACCGACCCAGAAGCGTTCGGCGGCGACCAGGTCGCGGCTCGGACGGGCGATGCGCAGGTGGGGAACCGTGTTGGTGATCGACATGCCAGGAATCCTGCGAGCTGAAGTCGGGTCGAGGTCAAGCCTTGACGATCGCAGCTAATGCGGTTAGCTTTTAGGTTATGAAGGTTAGCTACGTGGTGCGGAACGGCGGACGGATCGCCTACGACGTGCGCGGCCAGGGGCCGCTGGTGGTGCTCTCGCACGGCATGGGCGAGAACCGGGGCTCCTTCCGCCACCTGGTCCCGCTCCTCGTGGCGGCGGGGCACCGGGTGGCGTCGGTGGACGTACGGGGGCACGGCGACTCCAGCGCCGGCTGGCCGTCGTACGCCCCGGCGGAGGTCGGCGCCGACCTGCTGGCCGTGGTCCGCGACCTCGGCGGCGGGCCGGCCACCCTGGTCGGCAGCTCGTCCAGCGCGGCGGCGGTGGTCTTCGCCGCCACCGATGCCCCCGAGCTGGTCAACGGCATCGTCCAGGTCAGCCCGTTCGTCGAGCAGCCGAAGCTCAACCCGTTCCTGCGGGTCGCGCTGGCCGCCGTGCTGCGCAGCCCTCGGCTGTTCGGGCTGTTCCACCGCACGCTCTTCCCGTGCGACCGGCCGGCCGACGACGCGGCGTACCGCAAGGCGATGGTCGCCAAGCTGCGCGAGCCCGGCCGGATGGCCGCGACCCGCGGAGTGGCCGCGCCGGTCGAGCCGCACTGGACGGCCCGCGCCCGGGAGGTCCGGCAGCCGGTGCTGGTGCTGATGGGCACGAAGGACCCGGACTTCCCCGACCCCGGCGCGGCGGCCCGGGCGGCCCGCCGGCTCTTCGCCACCGCCGAGGCGCGGATGATCGACGACTCCGGCCACTACCCGCACGCCGACCAGCCGGCGCGGACGGTCGCCCAGCTCACCGAGTTCCTGGCGGTCACCGGTGCCTAGGGTCGGGCTCAACCAGCAGGCCGTGGTGCGCGAGGCGGCCCGGCTCGCCGACGAGGTCGGCGCCGACCAGCTCACCCTCGCCGCGCTGGCCGGCCGGCTCGGCGTCGCGCTGCCCAGCCTCTACAAGCACGTCCGGGGCGCGGACGCGCTGGGCCAGAAACTCTCCGCGCTGGCCACCGCCGAGCTGGCGGACGAGCTGACCACGGCCGCCGTCGGCCGGGCCGGCGGGGACGCGCTGCGGGCCGCGGCCCACGCCTACCGGGCGTACGCCCGCCGGCACCCCGGCCGCTACCCGGCCACCCAACGGGTGCCCGATCCCACCGATCCGGAGCACGTCGCCGCCGGGGAGCGTGCCGTCGGCGCCATCTTCGCCATCCTGCGGGGTTACGGGCTCGACGGCGATGCGGCCACCGACGCCACCCGGATGCTGCGCAGCACCCTGCACGGGTTCGTCTCGCTGGAGGCCGCTGGCGGGTTCGGCCTGCCCCGCGCGGTCGACCGCTCGTTCGACCACCTGATCACCGCCCTGGACGCCGCGTTCCGGTCCTGGCCCCGCGCGGAGTCCTGATGTACGCCCTGGGTCTGCTGCTGCTCTTCGTGCTGGAAATGGCCGTGCTGGTGGTGGGCGGCTGGTGGGGCTGGACGCTGGACGCCGCCGTCCCGGTCCGGCTGGCCGCCGCCGTCGGCGTGCCGCTGCTGCTCGCCGCGCTGTGGGGCGTCCTCGGCTCGCCCAAGGCGACGGTGCCGCTGCGGCCGGCCGCCAAGCACACGTTCCAGGCGGCCTGGTTCGCCGTCGGCGGCGTGTTGCTCGCCCTGCTCGGCCGGCCGGTGGCCGGTGTCGCGCTGGTCGTGGCCTGGGCGGTCACCGTCACCCTGCTGCGACGGGCCGGCCGCCCGGCCTGACCGCCGGAACCGGTTGGCGGCGTTCGGCCGCCGGTCGGGCACGGTGACCTGCCGGGCCGCCCTCGCCGCAGCGAGCGGCGGGTCGTACCCTTCGGCGGGTGACTGACGGGGCGCCGGAGATCGACCGGCTGGACGAGCCGCCCACCCGCCGGCGCCGGCAGCTGTGGGCCGCGCTCACCGTGTTCCTGCTGCTGCTGACCTGCGGTCTGCCCGCGGCGCTGCTGGTCGGAGCGGTCCGGGACGCCGGTTCCCGGACCGTGCTGGACCGCCTCGGCACCCCCGCCCCCGACCCGGCCACGCTCGCCGCCCGCCAGCTCGCCGAGCGGATCACCGCCCAGCTCGACCGGCAGGCCACCGCGCTGCTGGCCGGGGACCGGGCCGGCTTCCTAGCGGTGGCCGAGCCGGCCGCGCATCCCGACCTGCGGCGGCGCTTCGCCGCGCTGCGCGCCCTCCGGGTGACGGTCTGGCAGGCCAGCCCGAACGGCGTGCCCGAGACGGTGCCCGGCCGGCCGGGGGAGTGGCGCCTGCTGGTGGAGTTCCGGTACTGCTTCGTGACGCCGGACTGCCGGCCCAGCCCGGTGCTCATCGGCACCCGCTGGAAGGAGAGCGGGGAGCAGCCGCGCCTGGTCGGGATGGAGGAGTCCCGGTCGGCGGCGACCGGCACCCGGCCCTGGGAGACCAGCGAGCTGGTGGTGGCCGTCGGCGCGCGGACCCTGGTGGCGACCACCCCGGCGCTGCGCGGACAGCTGCCCCGGCTGCTCAGCCAGGCCGAGGCGGCGGCGCGGGTCGCCGACTCGTACGCGGTGGACGGCGCGCCGCCCGACCGGTACCGGGTCTTCCATGCCGGCCGTGCCGAGTGGCAGCGCTGGTACGGCGGCGGCCGGCCGAAGTGGACCGGCGGGTACGCGGTCACCGTCGGCGGCGGTCACCACGAGGTGGTGTTGAACGCCGAGGGGCTCAGCGCCGCCGGGCTGGACGACCTGCTCCGACACGAGCTGACGCACGCCGCGTCGCTGCCCGAACGCGGCTACCCGGGTACCTCGACCTGGTGGCTGGTGGAGGGGCTGGCCGAGTTCGCCGGCGTGGACGGCCAGCCGGTCGACCGGTACGAAGGGCTGGACGAGGTGCGCCGGCTGGCCGCCGGCGGCTGGACCGGCCGGCTCGACGACCTCAGCCCGGCCGATGACGCTCCGGCCGATCGGGTCGCCGGCAGCTACGGCATCTCCTACCTGGCCGTCCGGCATCTGGTCGACCGGTTCGGGCAGGAGCGGCTGCTGGACTTCTTCCGGGCGGTGGTGCACGAGCGCCGAACGGTCGCCGAGGCGGCCGAGGAGGTGTTCGGCGAGCCCTGGCCGGCCCTGCACGACGCCTGTGTGGCGTACGTCCGCGGCCTGTCCGGCTGACCCGCCAGGGCCGCGGGCCGACCCGGTGGCGGGCGGATCGGCGGCCGATGACGGCGGCTTCGCGTGATGGTGCTGATGGCGACGCGTTCGTAGGATCGACGGGGTGCGCCGCACCCACTCGCCGCGGCTGCGCGCAGCGACGCGGCCCCGCCTGCTCACCGCCCTCCTCGCCGTCACCGTCCTCACCGCGACCGCCGGGGCGTCCTGCGGCGAGGAGCAACCCGACGTCGCCCTGGCGGCCGCGGAACGCGCCGCGGTGGCCGAGGTGGTGGACGCGCCGGCGACCGTCACCGCCCGCGCCGCGGCGACCCTCACCGCCGCCGCCGACGGCACCCTCGTCAGCCTGCGCGTCCAACCCGGCCAGCGGGTCCGCCGGGGCCAGGTGCTGGCCGTGATCGACTCGCCCACCGCCCGGTCCCGGCTCCGCCAGGCCCGGGAGGCGCTCGCCGCCGCCAAGCGGGCCGGGCGGGGCATCGGCGGCACCGAGCTGGGCGGTTCCCGGCGGGGCACCGACCGGGCCGCCGCCGAGGCGTTCCAGGCGGCCCGGGCCGCCGCCGAAAAGATCGGCGACCCGCACCTGCGCGGCGCGCTGCTCGCCCAGGTCGCCGCCGCGCAGGAGCAGTACCGGATCGCCGCCCGCGCGGCCGACCAGGCGGTCCGGGCCGTCCAGCGCGGGGTCGCCGGCCTCGACTCGGCCGTCGGCGCGCTGTCCGCCGCCCAACGGCTGCAGGCCCAGCAGGCGTACGACCTGGCGAAGGCGACGGTCGACGCGCTGACCCTGCGTGCGCCCATCGCCGGTGTGGTGCAGCCGGGCGGGACCGCCGCCGGTGGCTCGCCCGCGGGGCTCGACGACCTGCTCGGCGCGGCCGGGGGCGGGCCCGCCGGCCTGGACCCGTCCGCCTTCGCACCATCCGGTGGCCGACCGCCGGCCGGGGTGGACGACGCGGTGCCGGTCGGCGGGCTGGTCACCGCCGGCACACCCGTGCTGACCATCGTGGACGTCGGTGCGCTCGGCCTGCTCGCCGAGGTCGACGAGACCGACGTGCTGCTGGTGCGCCCCGGTCTGGTCGCCACCGCCGAACTGGACGCGGTGACCGGGGCGAGCTACCCGGCGCGGGTGCGCTCGGTCGACGTGCTGCCCACCACCTCCGCCCGGGGCGGTGTCTCCTACCGGGTGCGGCTCAGCCTCGACGCCGGCAGCTACGGCGAGGGGGAGCCGGCGCCGGTGCCCCGGCCCGGGATGAACGCGGTGGTGCGGCTGCGGGTCCGGGAGGCCGCCGACGCGGTGACCGTACCGGCCTCGGCGGTCTTCTCGGCCGACGGCCGGGACGCGGTCTGGCTGGTCCGCGACGGCCGGGCCGGCCGGGCCACGGTGACCCTGGGGGTGCAGGGCGAGGACCTGGTGCAGATCGTCAGCGGCGTGCAGCCCGGCGATCGGGTGGTGGTCCGCGGCACCGACCAGGTCCGCGACGGCCAGGAGCTGCGGTGAGGCCGCGAAGCCGGCGACCAGGAGGCGCGGTGGGACGGCGAACCCGGCGACCAGCAGGCGCGGTGCGGCCGCGAGGCCGGCGGTCAGGAGGCGCGGTGGGGTGGCGACCGCGCCTCCCCGGGGTGACCCGGTGAGCGCGGCGCCCGCCGCCATCGAGGCGACCGACGTCTCCCGGACGTACCAGCTCGACGGGGTGTCGGTGCCGGCGCTGCGCGGCGTCTCGCTGACCGTCGCACCCGGCGACTACGTGGCCCTGGTCGGGCCGTCCGGCTCCGGCAAGTCGACCCTCATGCACCTGCTCGGCGGGCTGGACCGGCCGACCGGCGGCCGGCTGGTGATCGGCGGCCGGGAGGTGGCCGCGCTCTCCGCGGCCGAGCTGGCGGCGCTGCGCAACCGGACCATCGGCTTCGTCTTCCAGGCGTTCCACCTGCTGCCCCGCACGTCCGCGGTGGACAACGTGGCGTTGCCCCTGGTCTACCGGGGGGTCGGGGCCCGACAGCGGCGGGCGCGGGCGGCCGCCATGCTCGACCGGGTCGGGCTCGGCCACCGGCTCAACCACCGCCCCAACCAGCTCTCCGGCGGCGAGCAGCAGCGGGTCGCCATCGCCCGGGCACTGGTCACCGACCCGGCCGTGCTGCTCGCCGACGAACCCACCGGCAACCTCGACAGCGCGACCGGCGCGGCCGTGCTGGAGCTGCTGGAACGGCTCAACGCCTCCTCGGGCGTGGCGCTGGTGCTGGTCACCCACGACCACGAGGTGGCCGCCCGGGCCCGGCGGCGGATCGCGATGCGCGACGGCGTGGTCGCCTCGGACAGCGCCGTGCCGGCGGGGGAGGGCGGGAC
>NZ_QGSW01000130.1:0-18145 GCF_003176715.1 Micromonospora sp. S4605 | reverse complement strand
GAAAGCCTTCCAGTCGTGTTACCACACTTTCGACCCCGTACACCGGATCCCGGCCAACCGCAGGCCCGTAACCAGCACAAACCCGAGACGGACCGAGCTCATGTGTCTACGAACTGCGGAACCCGGGATGCAGATCATCGGGGTCGGCGGCTGAGCAAGCCCACGTGCGCGCGGCCGTCCCGACGAGGGGCGGCCCGCGTCGGCTTCGTGCTGATCGAATCCAGCGGTCAGCTATCGGTATCGGGCTCGATCGCCGCGAGAAGCTGGTACATGGTCGACGAGGGATTGTCGTCGGGGAACACCGTTTGGTTCCTGGCATGTCGCTCATCGAGGGAGGCGGCGCGACGAGCCGCATCCTTGCGATGCGCCATGTAAGGCATGGCGTCTATCCGCTTGCCAGGCCGGCCGTCCAGCCGCCGGCTCATGCGTTCTGCCTCAGTGGTGTTGATGAAGGCGGTCTGCTCTTGGAAGTGAAGTATCAGCCACAGCTCAAAGCAGGGGTTGGAGACAGCCAGCCGAACTCCGTGGGCGGTAGCGAGACGGATCGCCTCGCCAAGGCGAGGATGGTTCTGCGGCCATTCGACGTCGAACACACACCAGCACTCGTCCACCTCTTCGTCCTCGTTCCGTGCCACGGCCCGCTGAACGAGCGTGATCGGTGCTCCCTGCCTGGGGTCGATCTCGACTGTCACTGCGGTGTTGCCGCGTACCTCGGGTAGGCTCTTGAGGGCGTTGATGTAGTCAGGTTCCGAAGCCTCGCCCTCGCAGAAGACGACGATTGTCCTGCGTTCGGGCCGTCTGGCGACCGGGCGGCGAAGGTCCTTCGCCCGGGTTCTTCTCGGTGCCATCTCAGCCGATCAGACCGAGTGTGCGGAGTACGCCGGTGCGGTCGACCTCAGGGAGCGCGCCGAATCTGCCGTGCAGGTACGCCCTCTCGAGGTTTTGTGATCGGCGGACTCGCTCACCGGCGAACTCTGCGAGGGCACCGAGGCGGGTCGAACCGTCCTGACCCTTTTCCGTCAGCCACACTTCGTCACGGTTGAGGTGGTTGAGCAGGCTCGTGTCGTGTGACGTGAAGACCAGCTGCGCGCCCGACGGGTTGGTGACAGGGTCGCAGAACAATCGGATCACCTCGGCGGAGAGGGTCGGGTGAAGACTGGCGTCCAACTCGTCGAACAGCAGGAGGGACCCTGTCTTCAGTGCGCCAAGTACCGGACCGATGAGCTGGAACCAGGTGCGGGTGCCCTCCGACTCAGCCGAAAGGTCGAAAGGGACCCGCTCGTTGGCGGCGCGATGCACGAGGCGGATCCGCCGCTGCTTGCGCACCCGGCCCGCCTCCGGGTCGACGCCCGGAAAGGCGACCTCATGTTCGTCGATCACCACGTCATCAATGCCGAGGTCCGCCATTCGCAGCAGGGCAAGCGCCTGGGCCCGGTCGGCCTTGAACTCGTCGCGGGGGTCGCTGAAGCCGGGTAGGACCGGCTGGTCGTTGCCGTCCGGTTCCTCGAACCAGCGCCGAGTCGTTGCGCCGAAGGTCGGCGAACCCAGCGACCGACGATTGATCCGTTGGCCGAAGGTCTGGATGTTCAGGATGAAACTGGCAAGGTCGGAGATGAGAGGCTCGTCGAACCGTCGTGCGATGGAGAGCGCCAACGCGCGGTCGGTCAGCAGTTCCCGCGTGCCGGACAGTCTCCCGAGGCCGCGTTGGAGCGTGAGATTGGTGCCTTCGCGCTCGAACACCCTCCGTCGCTTCTTCTCGGGATAGTGGAACAGTGCCTCGTAGCGCACCGCCTCGCGGTCAACCTCCACCACGTACTCGAAGCGCACGCCGCGGATGACAGCCTCCAGGGTGAACGCTGAGAATCGGTTGGGGCCGTCAGCGAAGGCGAAGGGCTCTACGGGCACTGCGTCATCCCAGAAGCGGAGTGACTCCCAGACGGCGTTCCGCAGCCACGTCATCGCCGCGATGACGTTTGACTTCCCGGAGGCGTTAGGGCCGAAGATCGCGGCGACCGACAGAAGACTTTCATTGATGTTGGGGACAGGACGTGCCGCGGGGCGGTCCTGGTCGATCGCGACCATGCTCAGCTCGACCGGGTCGAGGATCGACCGGAAGTTCGCAACCTCGAATCGGATCAGCACGTTTGTCCCCCCATCTAGGCTGCGATCATAGCCCCATTATCGTCAAGAACCTACGAAAACTGCTCTCTGTCGGCGCTCAAGGCGCAACAGTCGGCATCTTTGAACGTGGCGACGTCAGGCGTGCGGGCCGACGCTGACCGGGCCGATGGTCAGCGCCGGCCGGCCCTCCAGGATCTCGCCGACCCGCTCGACCTGCGCCTCCAGCGCCTGCTGGGTCGCGGCGCGCAGCGGCGTCATCGGCTCCACGGTGACGTGGATGGTGCGGCCGGAGCGGCGCTGGTGCCACACCCCGGCGACCGTCCCGTCCACCAGCAGCACCGGATAGTTGCCGGCCTGGCCGCGAGCCAGCGCCCGCTGCCCGACCTCGCCGGGGAAGAGCAGCTCACGGGGATGGCAGCCGACCTGGTACACGTCGAAGTACGGCAGCAGCCGCACCCCGCTCGGGCCGTCCGGCGGGAAGTGGGTGTCGCCGGCCGCCACCCAGGCCGGGGTGCCCTGGACGGTGACCTGGTCCAGGTCAAGCGACGCGAACAGGTCCGCCGCCCATCGCCGGGGCACCGACAGCCACTGCGCGAAGTGCGCCGAGGTGGCCGGCCCGTACGCGTACAGGTAGTGGCGCACCAGTTCGGCGAGCGCGGCCGGTTCGGCCATCGGAGTGAATCCGGGCAGCCAGCGCGCCGGGCTGGTGTAGGTGCTGGTGCGGCCCCGGTTCGGGCCGAAGCACATCGCCCCACGGCGGGTGGCGGCCTCCATCGCGGCGATCCACCGCGGCCACTTGTCCTGGAACGCGTCCATCACCCGGTCGCCGGCCCACGGGCCGGTGCGGGCCACCACCTCCTCGGTCAACTCGGCGGTGGTCAGTTCGGCGTCGCGCAGCGCGTCCGCGATGGCCGCCACCACCTGCTCGGTCTGCTCCGGGCTGAGCAGGGTGCGGGCCTGCTCGTGTGGCGGCGCCGGGATCGCGGCCAGCGCCCCGGTCCACATCGGCAGGTCAGCGGCGGCGAGCAGGTGCACGGTGCCGCGCGGCCCGCGCGTCTTGACCAGCGTGCGGTCCGTCCACAGGGCCTGCCGCACGGTGGTACGGGTGGCACCGGCGACCCGCAGCCCGATCGAGAGCTCGGCGGCCGAGGCGACCTGGGCGTGCGCGCCGCAGATCGCGGATACCACGCCGGCCACCGCGCCCGCCGGACCGGCCTGGGTGGCGAGGGCGTGCCGGTGGAGCCGGCGGGCGCAGACCTGCGACCAGGTCAGCTTGGTCATCGCAGCTTCCCGAAGAAGGTCCGGATGTCGGCCGCGTGCGCCTGCGGCACCTCCATCGCCACGAAGTGGCCGCCGGGGTTTCCCTCCGGCCAGTGGATGATCGTGTTGTGTCGCTCGGCGAGGCGGCGGATGAGCGCCGGGCCGCCCCCGTAGACGCCGCTGGGCACCCGGTCCTGCCCCTTGGGCCAGGCGAACGCGGTGTTGTCGTACATGAACCAGGACGAGGTGCCGGCGGTGCCGGTCAGCCACCACAGCGTCGCGTTGGTCAGGATCTGGTCGCGGGCGATGGCCTGCTCGGGCGTGGCCGCCGTGATGGTGAACTCCTTGAACTTCTGCACCAGCCAGGCCAGCAGCCCGACCGGCGAGTCCTGCCAGGCGTACGCGAAGGTCTGCGGCGCGGCCCGCAGCAGCGCGTGGTGGTCGACGCCGCCGCCCATCCACTGCTGGCCATCGCGGTGGGGCTGCGTACCGCCGCCGGGCACGCGGTCGCCGGCATCGAGGAGGCATCGGTACGCGCACTGGCCAAGCTGGAGCAGGTGTTGCCGACCCGGCTGCGGCACCGGGTCGGTGCGCTCGGCGCGGCCACCGAACCGCTGCTGACCTGGAGCCGACCGACGGTGGACCCGGAGCAGCTGACCGGGCTGGCCGCCGCGATCGCCAACCGCGAGCGGCTGCGGTTCAGCTACCGCCGCCACGACGGCGTGACCGGTGAACGCCGGGTGGAGCCGCACCGGCTGGTGTCGGCCGGGCGCCGGTGGTACCTGGTCGGCTACGACAACGACCGGGACGACTGGCGGATGTTCCGGGTGGACCGGATCAGCGAGCCGGTCTCGATCGGGGTGCGTACCGCCGCGCGGGAGTTGCCGGCCGCCGACGCCGCCGCGTACGTGACCGACAAGCTGACTGAGCTGACCCCGGTGTACCGGGCGGTGGCGACCCTGCACGCACCCGTCGAGACGGTGGCCGGCCGGGTCGGCGACTCGCCGGCGGACCTGGTGCCAATCGACGCGCGGAGCTGCCGGCTGACCAGCCACAGCGACACCCTGGAATGGCTGGCCTGGCGGTTGCTGACGCTCGGCTGCGAGTTCGAGGTGCACGAACCGCCGGAGCTGGTCGCCCACCTGCGCGAGATCGGCGGCCGGGCCACCCGGGCGGCGGGCTGATCAGGGCCCCGGCAAGATCGTGAGGGTGTGTCCGGCTTGATCCGCTTGGTGTAGAAGCGCCCCTGCTGGTGGGAGCAGGGCGGGCGAGAGGTGGTGACTGGCTACCGCTCGTACACTGCGATCGCCGAGTGGATCGCTGACGTTCCGGCTACGACCGCGCTCGCGTTGGGTATCGCCCCGGACCGGCGTCCGTTGGAGGCGATGATCCGCCAGCTGTTGCAGGCAGTGGACCCGGACTTGCTCACCGCCGCCTGAGGTAGATCTCGCCCGCTCAACGGTCGAAGCGTCGGTCGATCACCGTCTGCTCGACGTCGTCGTGGCGAGCCTGGCGATCGTCGCGGAGAGCCACACAAGACCCAGGGCCGCTCCGGTGAAGAAGAGCAGGACGCTTGCCGCCGAACCGACGAAACCGGCGACGACGACCACCGGAACGATGCGAGAAGCCAGCGCCCAGCCACGCCGGCCCTGGGCGGAGAAGCGACGCGCGAGCGCGATGAACGCCGCGCACAACGCCAGGTAGCCGATCATGCCGCCGGCCATGTGGACGGCGCCGTGGGTGCTGAGAGAGGTGGTCGGGCCGTCGGGGGTGCCGTCGGGGAAGCCGGCACCGGGGTCGGCGGCGAACACCGCGCTGACCAGGAATGAGGCGCCGAACACGGTGACCAGTGGGGGTGCCCAGGTGGTGCCTGGCCCGTCCGGCAGCGCCCGCCGCAGGCCGACCGCGCCAGCAATGATCAGCATTCCGCAGACGACGAAATTCATCACCTGGATCCAGCCCAGATCTCCGAGGCTGAGCTGGCTGATGGCGTTGCGGGTGAAGTCGAAGCCCTCGCGGGTCAGGCCCTGGATCACGCCCGCCGCCAGGAACAGCGGGCCCGCGGCGATACCGCAGCCCACCAGCAACGGGTTCGCTGGACGAGTTCGAGTACTCGTGGTTCGGGGCCGCGTGCCCGCCGGCGCGCCCGGCTCGACGGTGCTTTCGATGTTCATGCGTGGCTTCCCATCGGTAGGAGTCGAAGCAGTGATGACATCGAGTCTTCGGCGGCCGGCAGCACCCATCAAGCCAAGATCGAACTAGGGTCGTTGACCCGAATTCAACGAACAGGCCGAGATGTTCAGGCGCCGCGAACGTTCTGAACGGCCAGTTGGGCGTCACCTCGGCAGTCCCGCCGCTGCGCGACTGCCCGGCTTGGGAGGCTGGAAGCGGTGCTGTCACGGAACACAGCTGCGGCGCTTCTACTCCAAGCCCCACAAGTCAGACACCGTCACGACTTTGCCGGGGCCCCGGCGGGCTGATCGACTCCGTGTCGGCGAGGTGGGGGTGTCGGCGGCGCGGCGATGCCGCCAGATCGCCGATCTGGCGTACGCCTCAGCGCCGCCGCGCGAAGTCGACGAACGCCCGCCAGCTGTGCGGGCCGACGGTGAGTACCGGGCCGGACGGATCCTTGCTGTCCCGCACCAGGACGACGCCCGGCAGGTTGTCGGCCACCTCGACGCACTCGCCGTTGCCGCTGCGGGAGGACTTGCGCCACTGCGCGACGGTCAAGTCCATTGCGCCATCACATCCTTCATCAGCTCGGCGGACTGCCGCTGAGGTAGGGCCTCGCTGCGGACGCTCTCCCATCTCGCGATCAGAATAGCCACGTCGTTGTCCTGGTCGATCGATGTGCCGCCGAGCTGGTTTTCCAGGTGACCAACCCATCCACCATCGCCACCCCGCGCGAGGGTGAATGGACCGGCGAGTCCGACGTGCACGGCGACGTCCGCCGGGATGATGTGGATGCGGCCCTGGCCGTGCGCCGAGGCGCGGCTGCTGCTCCGGGTCGAGTACGACGGCCGCCCCGTCGACCTGGCCGTCTACCTCTCCGGGCTCTACCACGAGGCGACCCACGACCTGTTCCGGCTGAACCCACACGACGGCCCGACCCCGCGTGAACTGTTCGAGCGGTTCGTCGCCTGGGGGCCGTACCGGCGGCCGGTGGTCGAGCCGGCCGACGGCGAGCGGTGAGCGGCCACGACGCTCGCCGACGCCCCGATGGTTGCCGCCCCGACCGGAAAGAACTGTCGGATAACAGCAGTGATCGGCGGCAACTGAGGTCCGGAAGGGACGCGTCTTGGGTGGCATCACAACGTGATCCACTCCCGAGAGGCACCCGTGGACAGCACCCGCACCCCCCGTACCGGCACCTACGGCGACGACGCGCCCGCCTACCGGCTGGTCCGGTACGCCGCGGATAGCCGGGTGCTGGGCGGTCTCAAGGTGCCGGCCGGCACCCCGTGGGGTCAGCTGCTCTGACTCACGGCACGAACGGGAACGGCGGGCCATACCGACGGGGGGTGGCCCGCCGTTCCGTCGTCCGGCGTGGGGGTCGCCACACCGACCCGGTGGCCGGGCCACCACGGCGCCCGGCCGGTGGAAGACTGACCGACCGACGCGGATCGGACCCGGAGGCCGGAGTGGCAGACGTGCGCTGGCGCAGTTACGTGGCGGTGGGGGACAGCTTCACCGAGGGGATGGACGACCCGTACCCGGACGGCACCTACCGGGGCTGGGCCGACCTGGTCGCCACCCGGCTCGCCGCCGAGGCCGGCCCCGACTTCCGGTACGCGAACCTGGCCATCCGGGGCCGGCTCTTCCCGGACGTGGTGGCCAACCAGGTGCCCGAGGCGGTCGCCATGAAGCCGGATCTGATCAGCTTCGCGGCCGGCGGCAACGACGTGCTCCGCCGCACCTTCGACCCGGACGCCCTGGTCGCCCGCTTCGACGACGTGGTGCGGGAGCTGCGCTCCGGCGGCGCCGACGTGATCCTCTTCCGGTTCGCCGACGTGATGGCCCGGCTGCCCGGGCAGCGGCTCGTCGCGCCCCGGGTGGAACTGCTCAACCGGGCGGTGGGCGAGACCGCCGAGCGGCACGGCGCGATCCTGGTCGACCTGTACGCCGACGACACCTACCTCAACCCGATGCTGTGGAGCACCGACCGGCTGCACCTCTCCCCGGCCGGGCACCGGCGGGTGGCCGCGCAGGTGCTGGGCGCGCTCGGCGTCGGCTGCGACGACGAGTGGCTGCTGGTGCCCGACCGCCCGCTGCCCAAGCCGTGGCTGGCCGCCCGCGCGGACGACCTGCGCTGGGTCGGCCAGCACCTGACCCCCTGGATCAAGCGCCGCCTCACCGGCCGCTCCTCCGGCGACACCGTCACGGCGAAGCGCCCCACGTTGGCCCCGATCACCGACTGACCGAACGAGATCTTGGTAGGAAACGGCCCCTCCCGGGGCCAATTTCTACCAAGATCTCCTCGGGGGTCGGCGTCCGGTTCTCGATGCGGGGTCGGTGCCGGCTGATCGGGCGTACCTTGGGGATCATGTCTGTGCCGAGCGATCCCGATCCCCGACTCCAGTCCTACGCGGACCCGCAGCGGCTGGTCACCACCGGCTGGCTGGCCGAGCATCTGGGCGACGAGGGCCTCGTCGTGGTCGAGTGCGACGAGGATGTACTGCTCTACGACACCGGCCACCTCCCCGGCGCCGTGAAGATCGACTGGCACCTGGAGCTGAACGACCAGGTGACCCGCGACTACCTCGATGCGAAGAGTTTCGCCGAACTCTGCGCCGCGAAGGGCATCGGCCGGGACGACACTGTCATCTTCTACGGCGACAACTTCAACTGGTGGGCCGCGTACGCCCTCTGGGTCTTCTCCCTCTTCGGCCACCCGGACGTGCGGCTGCTCGACGGCGGCCGGCAGAAGTGGATCGCCGAGGGGCGGGAGCTGACCCGCGACAAGGTGACCCGGCCGCGCGCCGACTACCCGGTGCCGCAGCGCGACGACGCGCCGATCCGGGCCTACCGCGAGCAGGTGATGGCGCACGTGGCGGCCGGCCGGCCGCTGGTCGACGTCCGCTCGCCCGGCGAGTACACCGGCGAGATGCTGCACATGCCGGACTACCCGCAGGAGGGCGCGCTGCGCGGCGGGCACATCCCGGGCGCGGTCAACAAGCCGTGGAAGTCCGCCGCCAACGACGACGGCACCTTCAAGTCGCCCGACGAGCTGAAGGCCATCTACGCCGACCAGCTCGGGCTGAGCCCGGCCGACGACATCGTGGCGTACTGCCGGATCGGCGAGCGGTCCAGCCACACCTGGTTCGTGCTGCGCCACCTGCTCGGCTACCCGCAGGTGCGCAACTACGACGGCTCGTGGACCGAGTGGGGCAACCTGGTCCGCGCCCCCGTCGTGAAGGGCGACCAGCCCGGCGGGCTGGAGAGCTGAGCGGTCGGGCGGCCCCCGCGCACCGGTTCCGGTCGCGCGGGGTCCGGCCCCTCCGGCGGTACGGCCCCGGGGCGGTGCGACGCGGCTCAGCCGGCGGCGAGGGAAACCTCGCCGTACAGGTCGCGGACCACCCCGGTGATCTCCCCGGTCTCCGGCTGCCAGCGCAGCAGCCCGCCCGGATCGTGGCGGAGCAGCACCGCGCCGCCGGCGTCCCAGCCGAGCACCTCGCAGCAGCTCTTCCAGCGGTCCCGGCCCAGGTCGAGCAGGCGGGTCACCACGCCGGTGCGGGCGTTCAGCACCGCCACTCCCTCGACCCCCTGGAACTGGCCGGTGGTGAGCCAGCCGGCCCGGGCCACCAGGTCGCCGCGCTGCCAGCCGCGCCCGTAGAACTCGTCGACCCGGTTGCCGCTGGGCAGCGCGCGCAGGTCGAGCCGGGTGTCGCCGCGCATCGTCTCGTCGCCGCTCCACTGCCGCACCCGCAGGCTCGTCACGGCGCCACCCACCTCCAGCAGGCCGTCCGTCGGTTGCGCGGGGTCGGGGGCGACCAGATCCCAGGGGTACGCCCGCAGCTTCCGGCTGGCCCCGCTGTTCCGGTCCACCTCGTACGTGTTGGCTTCGTCGCCGACCAGGAGCCGGTCGCCGGCCCAGAGGACGTGCTCCAGGTAGCCCTTGAGCGGGTAGCGGCTGACCATCGCGGTGGTCAGGTCGACCACGGCGACCAGGTCGGTCTGGGCGAAGGCGGCCAGCCGCCCGTCCGGGGAGAGGCTGCCGGTCTTCAGCGGCACCGCCGCGTTGCCGTCGGCGTCCCGGGTGCGGGCCGGGGTGAACACGTCGAGGTCGCGCACGATGCCGTCGTCGCCGAGCACCCGGATCCGCCCCTCGACGCCGGTCGCCGGGTCGACCGGCTGGTAGAGCGCCAGCGCCTGGCGGACCGGGCGGGCGGAGAGCGGCGCGGCCACCGGGTCGCCGAGGCGGCCGAGCGGGTCACCGGGATAGCTCAGCCGTTCCGGCGGCCGTTGCACCGGCGACGCGCTCGGCACCGGGCGTACGGTCGGCGTGGCGGGCGTGATCGGCGCCGGCCCGTCGGCGGGGCGCAGGGCCAGCGCCGTACCGCCGGAGAGCAGGACCACCGCCACCGCGGCGGCGCCGGCGGCCCGGCGGTTGCGCCGGACGCGGCGGGCCCGCTCCCAGCCGGCGGACGCGGGATGCGCCGGTCGGACGTCCTCGGCGGCCCGGGTCAGCAGCCGGGTCAGCTCCTCTTCGCTCACGGGTTCACCTCCATCCCGCTGGGCAGGCCGTCCTCGCGGCCCAGCTCGGGCGCCACCTCACGGAGCCGGCGCAGGGCCGCGTGGCACTGGCTCTTCACCGTGCCGACGGTGACCCCGAGCGCCTCGGCGGTGGCCGTCTCGGTCAGGTCCTCGAAGTAGCGCAGCACCAGCACCGCGCGCTGCCGGGGCGGCAGTTGACCGAGGGCGGCGTGCAGGGCGAGCCGCAGCTCCCCGTCCCGGTCCCGGGCCGCCCGCTCCGGCGGGTACGCCGCCAGCCACTCCCGCCGGCGCCGCCGCCACCAGGAGACCGCGTCCCGGTAGAGGATCGCCCGCACGTACGCGGCCGGGTCGCCGTCGCGCACCGCCGGCCAGCGCAGCGCGAGCTTGAGCAGCGCGTCCTGGAGCAGGTCCTCGGCCTGGTGCCGGTTGCCGCAGATCAGGTACGCGGCGCGCAGCAGCCGGTGCTGGTGCGCCTCGACGAAGCGGACGTAGCCGTCCCGTCCGTCGTCGGTCGTCGCCGGTGCCATCCACCCTCCCTCCGGCCGGCCGCCGCGTTCGGCGTCACCAGCCAGACGCACCGGAACTTGGAAAAGGTTGGGCGGTCAGGCGCCGGGGGTGCCCAGCAGGTAGCGCTGGACGGTCGGCGCGACCCAGGCGACCAGGTCGGCCCGCTCCATCTCGACCATGGGCGGCAGCCGTAGCACGTAGCGGGTGAGCGCCAGCCCGAGCATCTGGCTGGCGAACAGCCCGGCCCGCCGGGGCAGGTCCGCGGGCGCGGCCTGGGCCACCGCCGGAGCGACCTGCTCGGCGAAGATGGCCCGGATCCGCTCGGCCGCGCCCGGGTTGGTGGCCGCCGTACGCAGCAGCGCGGCCATCGTCTCGTCACTCTCCCAGCGGTCGAGGAAGTGCCGGACCAGCACCTCGCCGAGCTGGTGGGGCGGCACGTCGGCCAGGTCGGGCAGCCGCAGGTCGAACTCGGCGGCGGCGGCGAACAGCCCCTCCTTGCTGCCGTAGTAGCGCATCACCATCGACGGGTCGATCCGCGCGTCGGCCGCGATGGCCCGGATGGTGGCCCGGTCGTAGCCCTCCGCGGCGAAGCGTTCCCGGGCGGCACGGAGGATCGCGGCCCTCGTGGCGTCGGAGCGGCGGGGACGGGTCGCGGTCGGCTCGGTCATGCCTACGACCGTATGCCAACAACTGTTGACACTCCAGCGGAGACGGGTCTAGCGTTGCCAACATACGTTGGCCAACACGTGTTGGCATAGATCAGGAGGTGCGGTCATGCTGCCCACGAGCACGGACGTCCTGGTGGTGGGGGCCGGTCCGACCGGGCTGACCGCCGCGCTCACGCTGGCCCGGCGCGGGGCCGAGGTGACCGTCGTCGACCGGTTGGAGCGGCCGCCGGTCACCTCCCGGGCGGCGGTCGTGCACGCGTACACCCTGGAGGAGCTGGACCGGATCGGCGCCGCCGCTCCGCTCATCGCGCGCGGGCTGCGCTCGCCGGGGTTCACCGTGCGCGACCGCGACCGGGTGCTGCTCACCGTGCCGTTCCGCACCCTGCCGTCGCGGCACGCCTACGCGCTGATGGTCTCCCAGTCGGTCACCGAGGAGGTGCTCACCGGGGAACTCGCCGCGCTCGGGGTGAGCGTGCTGCGGCCGTACCAGGTGACCGGGCTGGCCGTCGACGGCGCCGGCGCCACGGTCGCCTTCGCGGGCGGGGCGACCGTGCGGGCCCGCTACCTGGTCGGCGCGGACGGCATGCGCAGCCTCGTACGGGAACAGGCCGGCATCGGCTTCTCCGGGCCGGCCACCGGCGCGGAGTCGTTCGCCCTCGCCGACGTCCGGGTGACCAGCGCGCTGCCCCGCGACCAGGTGGCCCTCTTCCTCGCCCGCTCCGGCCCGCTGGTCTGGGCGCCGCTGCCCGACGGGGTGGTCCGGCTGGTCGCCGCGGTCGACGAGGCGCCCGCCGACCCGGACGCCGGGTACTTCCAGGCGCTGCTCGACGAGCGCGGGCCGGCCCGGCGCCCCGACCGGGTGACCGAGGTGCTCTGGAGTTCCCGGTTCCGGCTGCACCACCGGATCGCCGACACCTTCCGGGCCGGGCCGGTGCTGCTCGCCGGCGACGCCGGGCACGTGCACAGCCCGGCCGGTGGGCAGGGGATGAACCTCGGCATCGTGGACGCGGTCGACCTCGGCAGCACCCTCGCCGACGTGCTCGCAGGTGGCCCCGAGACGCTGCTCGACGGGTACGCGGCCCGGCGCCGGCCGATGGCCGAGGAGGTGGTCGGCTTCGCCGACCGGCTGACCCGGCTGGCCACCCTGCCGCCGTCCCGCCGGCCGGCCCGGAACCTGCTGTTCCGGCTGATCTCCGTGCTGCCGCCGGCCCGGCACCGGGTCGCGCTGCGCCTCTCCGGGCTCGACCAGCGCCCGCGGGGTGCCCGACCGGCGGCGCACCCGTAGCTCCCGGCCTGCCGGCGCGCCCGCCGGCGCTGGCCGCCCTGCCCGCGCGGTGGGCCTGCCGGCGCCAGGCCGCGCGGCCTGCTTCGCAACTCTGGCCGGGACGTGGCACGATTTCGTAGGTGACCAGCAAGGCCGACCCGGAGCAGCACCTGCGCGACCTGGCGCGGCTGCGCCGTGTCCGCGACCGGATCGACCGGGAGTACGCGCAGCCGCTGGACGTCGAGGCGCTCGCCCGCGGGGTGAACATGTCCGCCGGGCACCTCAGCCGCCAGTTCCGGCTCGCCTACGGCGAGTCGCCGTACAGCTACCTGATGACCCGGCGCATCGAGCGGGCGATGGCGCTGCTGCGTCGCGGTGACCTCAGCGTCACCGAGGTCTGTTTCGCGGTCGGCTGCTCGTCACTGGGCACCTTCAGCACCCGGTTCACCGAACTGGTCGGCGTGCCGCCCAGCGTCTACCGGCGGCGGGCGGCGCACGGGACCGCTGGCATGCCGGCGTGCGTGGCGAAACAGGTGACCAGACCGGTCAGGAATCGAGAAGCGCCGGCCCGCGAGCCGCAACTAGCGTGACCGGCATGGACATCACAATTCACGCCAGCTTCCTCCCGCACACCGACCCGGACGCCTCCCTGACCTTCTACCGCGACGTCCTCGGCTTCGAGGTCCGCGGCGACGTCGGACACGCGGGGATGCGCTGGATCACGGTCGGCCCGGCCGGCCAGCCCGACACGGCCATCGTCCTGCACCCGCCGACCGCCACCCCCGGCCTCACCGACGAGGAGCGGCAGACCATCCTCGAACTGATGGCCAAGGGCAGCTACTTCGGCGTCAACCTGGCCACCACCGACCTCGACGGCACCTTCGCCAAGCTGGAATCCACCGGCACCGAGGTGGTCCAGGAGCCGACCGAGCAGCCGTACGGCGTCCGCGACTGTGCGTTCCGCGACCCGGCCGGCAACATGATCCGCATTCAGGAGCTGCGCTGAGCCCGGGCCGGGCTACGCCGGCGAACACCGCGAAGGCGGCCACCCCGCTACAGATGGAGACACGATGAGCAGGGCCACGAGGACGGACACCCGATCGCCGGAGCGGCAGGCCGCCGACAGCCACGACCTGATCCGGGTGCAGGGCGCGCGGGAGAACAACCTCAAGGACGTCAGCATCGAGATCCCGAAGCGCCGGCTGACGGTGTTCACCGGTGTCTCCGGCTCGGGCAAGAGTTCGCTGGTGTTCGGCACGATCGCCGCCGAGTCGCAGCGGATGATCAACGAGACCTACAGCGCGTTCGTGCAGGGCTTCATGCCGTCGCTGTCGCGGCCCGAGGTCGACGTGCTCGACGGCCTGACCACCGCGATCATCGTGGACCAGGAGCGGATGGGTGCGAACCCCCGCTCCACCGTCGGCACCGCCACCGACGCCAACGCGATGCTGCGCATCCTGTTCAGCCGGCTCGGCCAGCCGCACATCGGCTCGCCCAACGCGTACTCGTTCAACGTCCCATCGGTGAAGGCGAGCGGCGCCATCACCGTCGAGCGCGGTGCCGGCAAGACGAAGACCGAGAAGGCGACCTTCCACCGCCTCGGCGGCATGTGTCCGCGCTGCGAGGGCATGGGCTCGGTCAACGACTTCGACCTGTCGGCGCTCTACGACGAGACCAAGTCGCTCAGCGAGGGCGCACTCAAGGTCCCCGGCTACAGCATGGACGGCTGGTACGGCCGGATCTTCAGCGGCAGCGGCTACTTCGACATGGACAAGCCGATCGGCAAGTACGGCAAGAAGGAGCTGCACGACCTGCTCTACCGGGAGCCCACCAAGATCAAGGTTGAGGGCATCAACCTGACCTACGAGGGCATCATCCCCAAGATCCAGAAGTCGATGCTCGCCAAGGACGTCGAGTCGATGCAGCCGCACATCCGCGCCTTCGTGGAGCGGGCGGTGACCTTCACGACCTGTCCCGAGTGCGACGGCACCCGCCTGAGCAAGGAGGCGCGGTCCTCGAAGATCAACGGGAAGAGCATCGCCGACGTCTGCGCGATGCAGATCAGCGACCTGGCCGACTGGATCCGCAAGCTCGACGAGCCCTCGGTGGCCCCGCTGCTCGGCCGGCTCCAGCACCTGCTCGACTCGTTCACCGAGATCGGGTTGGGCTACCTCTCGCTCGACCGGCCGGCCGGCACCCTCTCCGGTGGCGAGGCCCAGCGCACCAAGATGATCCGCCACCTCGGCTCGTCGCTCACCGACGTCACGTACGTCTTCGACGAGCCCACCATCGGCCTGCACCCGCACGACATCCAGCGGATGAACGAGCTGCTGCTGCGGCTGCGCGACAAGGGCAACACGGTGCTGGTGGTCGAGCACAAGCCGGAGACCATCGCGATCGCCGACCACGTCGTCGACCTCGGCCCCGGGGCCGGTACGGGCGGCGGCACCATCTGCTTCGAGGGCACGGTGGAGGGGCTGCGGGCGAGCGACACCATCACCGGCCGGCACCTCGACGACCGGGCGAGCCTGAAGAAGTCGGTGCGTAAGCCCGCCGGCGCGCTGG
Organism: Micromonospora sp. S4605; assembly: GCF_003176715.1. Lineage (NCBI taxonomy): Bacteria > Bacillati > Actinomycetota > Actinomycetes > Micromonosporales > Micromonosporaceae > Micromonospora > Micromonospora sp. S4605. Next base: position 3,046 of record NZ_QGSW01000130.1, on the reverse strand, counting down.
AGGTCCGCGGCGCGTCGACGCACAACCTGCGCGACGTCGACGTCGACATCCCACTCGGCGTGCTCTGCGTGCTCACCGGCGTCGCCGGCTCCGGCAAGAGCTCGCTGATCCACGGCTCGGTCGCCGGCCGCGACGGCGTGGTGGTGGTCGACCAGGGCGCGATCCGCGGGTCGCGGCGCAGCAACCCGGCCACCTACACCGGCCTGCTCGACCCGATCCGCAAGGCGTTCGCCAAGGCCAACGGGGTGAAGCCGGCGCTGTTCAGCGCCAACTCGGAGGGCGCCTGCCCGGCCTGCAACGGCGCCGGGGTCATCTACACCGACCTGGGCGTCATGGCCACCGTCGAGTCCGTCTGCGAGGAGTGCGAGGGGAAGCGGTTCCAGGCGGCGGTGCTGGAGTACACGCTGGGCGGCCGCAACATCGCCGAGGTGCTCGCCATGTCGGTGACCGAGGCCGAGGAGTTCTTCGGCGCCGGCGAGGCGCGTACGCCGGCCGCGCACGCCATCCTCGACCGGCTCGCCGACGTCGGGCTCGGCTACCTCAGCCTCGGCCAGCCGCTCACCACGCTCTCCGGCGGCGAGCGGCAGCGGCTCAAGCTGGCCACCCACATGGCCGAGAAGGGTGGCGTCTACATCCTCGACGAGCCGACCACCGGCCTCCACCTCGCCGACGTCGAGCAACTGCTCGGCCTGCTCGACCGGCTTGTCGACGCCGGCAAGTCGGTGATCGTCATCGAGCACCACCAGGCGGTCATGGCGCACGCCGACTGGATCATCGACCTCGGCCCCGGCGCCGGTCACGACGGTGGCCGGATCGTCTTCGAGGGCACCCCCGCCGACCTCGTCGCGGCCCGCTCCACCCTCACCGGCGAGCACCTGGCGGCCTACGTCGGCGGCTGACCGGCCCCGACCCGACCGTGGAGCCGGGCCGCCGGATCGCTCCGGCGGCCCGGCGGCGGTCGGGTTCCGCCGTCTCCGACGTGCTGCCCCGGCTGCACCGATTGGGGATCCCCCCGGCGATCGCTGCTGCTCAACGCGACGGGTGCGGCGCTGGCCGGGCTGCTGTCCCGGCGGTGGTGGGCGGGGCGGCCGGCGGCGGCGGGGCGGCCGGTCGCAGCACCCGCCACGCCGCGAGGGTGACCAGCGCGAAGATCGCCGCCACCGCCGCCGCCACGGGCACCGTGCCGTACGCCGCCCCGAGCAGCCCGGCCAGCACCGCGCCGACCGGTGCGGTGAGCAGCCCGACCACCCGCTGGGCCGCGCCCACCCGGCCCAGCAGGTCAGTCGGCACGTGGAGCTGCCCGTACGACACCCAGAGGCTGTTCCACACGGTGCTGCCGGCGGCGAAGACGGCCAGCGCGAGCCCGCCGGTCACCGGGTGCCGGGCCAGCGCGAACGCGGTCAGGGCGACGGTCTGCGCGGCGAGCACCACCCGCAGGGCGGCCGTGGTGCCCAGCCAACCGGCCAGCCGGCCCGCGCCCAGCGCACCCGCCACCCCGCCGAGGACGGCCGCCGCGGCGAACCCGCCGTACCCGGCCGGCGGCACCCGCAGCACGTCGAGCGCGTATAGCACCAGCACCGCCATCAGTCCGCTGATCGCCAGGTTGCTCGCCGCGGTCAGCACGGTGATCCGCCACATGGTGCGGTCGCCGCGGAGCCACCGCACCCCGTCCGCCGCCTCCCGCCACACCGACCGCCGCCGCTGGCCCGATTCCGCCCGGCGCTCGCCGCCCGGCCCGGCGATCGTGGGGCGGGGTCCGGCCGGCGGCGCACCGGACGGCCGGGCCGGCGCGCCCGGGCGGAGGGCGAGGACGAGCAGGGCGGCGGCGACGAAGGTGAGGGCGTCCAGGGCGAACGGCAGCGGTGCGGCGACGGCGAAGAGGACGCCGGCGGCGGGGGCGCCGAGGAAGCCGCCGGCCACCGCCGTGCCGGCCTGCAACCGGCCGTTCGCCCGGGGCAGGGCGGCTGCCGGCACCACCGCCGGGAGCAGCGCGAACGCGGCGGCGTCGAAGAGCGTGCCGAGCGTGGCGAGCAGGAACGCGACCAGCAGGAGCGCGGCCACCCCGGCCCGGTCGACGGCGACCGCGACGGCGAGCCCGCCCACCACGGCGGCGCGCAGCCCGTCCGCCGCCGCCATCGTCCGGCGCCGGTCCCAGCGGTCCGCGTACACGCCGCCGAGCAGGCCGAACAGCAGCGGCGGCAACTGGGCGGCGACGGTCACCGCGGCGATCACCCGCGGGTCCCGGGTCAGCGTGGCGGCCAGCAGGGCCAGGGCCGGCGTACGCAGGGCGTCGCCGAACCGGGACGAGACGGCGGCGGACCAGAGCAGGTGGTAGTCGCGGCCGAGCCGGGGTGCGGTCATGCCGGCGACCCTGCGGGCTCGACCGGGTCGAGGGTCAAGCCGCGAGTGACCCAACCGACGGGTAACCGAGCCTCCACGTGGTGCGGCGCGCGGTCTACGCTTGCCTGGTGACGGTGGAGCAGCAGGCACGGGGCACGAACGGGGCCACGGGGTCGGGTCGGCGCCGGTCCCGCAGGGACGAGATCCTGGAGATCGCGGTCGGCCTCTTCGCCGCGCGCGGCTACCACGGCGTCTCGATGGACGACATCGGCGCGGCCGCCGGGGTCACCGGCCCGGCGCTCTACCACCACTTCGCCGGCAAGGAGGCGATGCTGGTCGCCGCGCTGATCCCGGTCAGCGAGGGGCTGCTCGCCGGCGGCCGGGAGCGCTCCGCCGGCCACCCGGACGACCCGCGCGCCGCGCTGGAGTCGTTGATCGACTTCCACGTCGACTTCGCCCTGGCGAATCCGGCGGTGATCGCCCTGCACCTGCACGAGCTTGACCGCCTGCCGGACGAGCCGCGCCGCCGGATCCGCCGGCTCCAGCGGCTCTACGTCGAGGAGTGGGTGACCGTGCTGACCGCGCTGCACCCGGGCATGCCCGACGGCGAGGCGCGGGTGCTGGCCCACGCCGCGTTCGGCCTGATGAACTCCACCCCGTTCCTCGGCGGCGAGGTGGACCGCCGCCGCCGAGGAACGGGGTGGAG
>NZ_QGSW01000399.1:0-18217 GCF_003176715.1 Micromonospora sp. S4605 | reverse complement strand
GTCGGGGCCTGGCTGTGGCGGGGATCAGCTGCGGCGGGGCGGGGCTGGGGCTCAGCCTGCTCGGGTTGGCGCTGGCGGTGCTGCTCTCGCTCAGCTGAGCGGCCGGGTGGCCGGCTGCCCGGGCCGGTGTCCAGCAGGTGGGACCGGTCGGCCGGGGCCGACGGGCCGCGCCGCCGAGAAGCCGGTACACTTGTGCCTGTAGGTGCCCATCACGGGCGGTCGGGTGCGATGGAGCGATCAACGGGCGGTCACACGTCCGGGCGAGCCACTCCGTTTTGACCTGCACGGCTGTGGTAGGTACTCTTTCCCCTTGTGCCCGGGCCAGCCCGGGCAACTCGTGCGTGCGCTGGTTCCGGTGAGCCGGGCAGCGGCCGACAGGCACGACAGAGCCAGAAGACCCGGCGCGCGGAGAGTCGTGCGCCGGCGACAGACCCCGGTACGTGCGCGAGCGTCCGCACCGGGACCGTGATCTGGGCGACACGCCCGACCGCGGGTGCCGGGACTCCGTGAGGGGGCCTGGTCGGAATGTAAGAGGGTCGATCACCAGATCGGCTACGGCAGACGGCGCGGCCGCACCACCTGCGGCCGAAGGGAGCGGAGAAACCCGGTGCCCACGATCCAGCAGCTGGTCCGAAAGGGCCGCCAGGCGAAGACGAGCAAGACCAAGACCCCGGCGCTGAAGGGTTCCCCTCAGCGGCGCGGCGTGTGCACCCGCGTGTACACCACCACCCCGAAGAAGCCGAACTCGGCGCTGCGCAAGGTCGCTCGTGTCAAGCTCAGCAGCCAGATCGAGGTGACCGCCTACATCCCGGGTGTCGGCCACAACCTGCAGGAGCACTCCATCGTGCTCGTCCGCGGCGGCCGGGTGAAGGACCTCCCCGGCGTGCGGTACAAGATCGTCCGCGGCTCGCTGGACACCCAGGGTGTCCGCAACCGCAAGCAGGCGCGCAGCCGTTACGGCGCGAAGAAGGAGAAGAGCTGACATGCCGCGTAAGGGACCCGCTCCGCGGCGGCCGCTGGTCGCTGACCCGGTGTACAACTCGCCGCTGGTCACCCAGTTGGTCAACAAGATCCTGCTGCGCGGCAAGCGCCAGCTCGCCGAGCGCATCGTGTACGCGGCCCTCGAGGGCTGCCGGGAGAAGTCCGGCACCGACCCGGTCGTCACCCTGAAGCGGGCGATGGACAACGTCAAGCCGACCCTCGAGGTGCGCAGCCGCCGGGTCGGTGGCGCCACCTACCAGGTGCCGGTCGAGGTCCGCCCGGCCCGGGCGACCACCCTGGGCCTGCGCTGGCTGGTCACCTACTCCCGCGCCCGGCGCGAGAAGACCATGGTCGAGCGGCTGATGAACGAGCTGCTGGACGCGAGCAACGGCCTCGGTGCCGCCGTCAAGCGGCGCGAGGACACGCACAAGATGGCCGAGTCCAACAAGGCCTTCGCGCACTACCGCTGGTAACACCCTGGTTCCGGCGCTCACGAGGCGCCGGAATCGCCACCAGTTGTGTCGAGACGACGATAAGTAGGGATTGAAGTGGCCGCCGCAGACGCGCTCGCCAACGTACGCAACATCGGCATCATGGCGCACATCGATGCCGGTAAGACCACTACCACCGAGCGGATCCTGTTCTACACCGGTATCACCTACAAGATCGGTGAGGTCCACGAGGGCGCTGCCGTCATGGACTGGATGGAGCAGGAGCAGGAGCGCGGTATCACCATCACTTCCGCCGCCACCAAGTGCGAGTGGAAGGGCCACACGATCCAGATCATCGACACGCCCGGCCACGTCGACTTCACGGTCGAGGTCGAGCGGTCGCTGCGGGTCCTGGACGGTGCGGTCGCCGTCTACGACGGTGTTGCCGGCGTGGAGCCCCAGACGGAGAACGTCTGGCGGCAGGCGGACAAGTACAACGTGCCCCGGATGTGCTTCGTCAACAAGCTCGACCGGACCGGCGCGGACTTCTTCCGCTGCGTGCAGATGATGATCGACCGGCTCAACGCGACTCCGCTGGTGCTGCAGGTGCCGATCGGCGCCGAGTCCGACTTCGTCGGTGTCGTGGACCTGGTTGGCATGCGTGCCCTCACCTGGCGCGGGGAGACCCAGAAGGGTGAGGACTACGCGGTCGAGGAGATCCCGGCCGAGCTGGCGGACATTGCCGCCGAGTGGCGCGAGAAGCTCCTGGAGACGCTGGCCGACGTCGACGACTCGGTGATGGAGAAGTACCTCGAGGGCGAGGAGATCTCCGTCGAGGACATCCAGGCCGGTATCCGCCGCGCCACCATCGCCGGCAAGGCCAACCCGGTGCTGTGCGGCACCGCGTTCAAGAACAAGGGCATCCAGCCCATGCTCGACGCGGTCGTCGCCTACCTGCCGTCGCCGCTGGACATCCCGGCGATCGAGGGCACCGCCACCGACGGCGAGACCCCGATGCAGCGGAAGCCGTCGACCTCGGAGCCGTTCTCGGGCCTGGCCTTCAAGATCCAGACCGACAAGCACCTCGGCAAGCTCACCTACGTCCGGGTCTACTCCGGCGTGGTCGAGTCCGGGTCCCAGGTGGTCAACTCCACCAAGGACCGCAAGGAGCGGATCGGCAAGATCTACCAGATGCACGCCAACAAGCGGGAGGAGCGCAGCTCCGCCAAGGCTGGCGACATCATCGCGGTGCAGGGTCTCAAGCAGACCACCACCGGCGACACCCTGTGCGACCCGGCGAACCCGGTCATCCTGGAGTCGATGACCTTCCCGGAGCCGGTCATCGAGGTCGCCATCGAGCCGAAGACCAAGGCTGACCAGGAGAAGCTCAGCACCGCCATCCAGCGGCTGGCCGAGGAGGACCCGACCTTCCGCGTCAAGCTGGACGAGGAGACCGGCCAGACGGTCATCTCCGGCATGGGCGAGCTGCACCTGGACATCCTGGTCGACCGGATGCGCCGCGAGTTCAACGTCGAGGCCAACATCGGTAAGCCGCAGGTGGCGTACCGCGAGACCATCCGCCGCACGGTGGAGAAGGTCGAGTACACCCACAAGAAGCAGACCGGTGGTTCCGGCCAGTACGCCCGGGTGATCATCAGCCTGGAGCCGCTGCCGCTGGACAACGACTCGCCGACCTACGAGTTCGCCAACGCCGTCACCGGTGGCCGGATCCCCCGGGAGTTCATCCCGTCGGTGGACGCCGGCGCCCAGGACGCCATGCAGTACGGCATCCTCGCCGGCTTCCCGCTGGTGGGTGTCAAGCTGACCCTGGTGGACGGCCAGTACCACGAGGTCGACTCGTCCGAGATGGCGTTCAAGATCGCCGGTTCGATGGCGCTGAAGGAGGCGGCCCGCAAGGCCGACCCGGCGCTGCTCGAGCCGATGATGGCCGTTGAGGTCACCACTCCGGAGGAGAACATGGGTGACGTCATCGGCGACCTCAACTCCCGCCGTGGCATCATCCAGGCGATGGAGGAGCGCGGCGGTGCCCGCGTCGTCCGCGCCCTGGTGCCGTTGTCGGAGATGTTCGGCTACGTCGGCGACCTGCGGTCGAAGACCCAGGGCCGGGCTAGCTACAGCATGCAGTTCGACTCCTACGCCGAGGTTCCGGCCTCGGTGGCCAAGGAGATCATCGCCAAGGCGACTGGTGAGTGACGCTCGCCTGAGCTGATCCGATGAGCCGGGTCTGGGTCGCGGGAGGGTTCTCCCGCCCGCGGCCACCTCGGTCGGAATGTGTGAATCCGGGCCTGTAGGCTTCATCGCCGCAGAACCCACAAAGGCTCTCCGGCCGTCAGGTCGGAAAGGCTGTCGACAGAGTCCTAAGCGCCGACCGGCGCACCGGGGCGAACGAACCAAGAAAGTCCACAGGAGGACACCAGTGGCGAAGGCGAAGTTCGAGCGGACTAAGCCGCACGTCAACATCGGCACCATTGGTCACATCGACCACGGTAAGACGACGCTGACGGCGGCCATCACCAAGGTCCTGCACGACCAGTACCCGGACCTGAACCCGTACACGCCGTTCGACGAGATCGACAAGGCGCCCGAGGAGAAGGCCCGCGGCATCACGATCTCGATCGCGCACGTCGAGTACCAGACCGAGGCGCGGCACTACGCGCACGTCGACTGCCCCGGTCACGCCGACTACATCAAGAACATGATCACCGGTGCCGCGCAGATGGACGGCGCGATCCTGGTGGTCGCGGCGACCGACGGCCCGATGCCGCAGACCCGCGAGCACGTGCTGCTGGCCCGCCAGGTCGGCGTGCCGTACATCGTCGTGGCGCTCAACAAGAGCGACATGGTCGACGACGAGGAGCTCCTGGAGCTCGTCGAGCTCGAGGTCCGCGAGCTGCTCTCGTCGCAGGAGTACCCGGGTGACGACCTGCCGGTCGTGCGGGTCTCGGCGCTGAAGGCCCTCGAGGGTGACCCCGAGTGGACCGGCAAGCTGATGGACCTGATGACCGCTGTCGACACCGCGATCCCGCAGCCGGAGCGCGAGACCGACAAGCCGTTCCTGATGCCGATCGAGGACGTCTTCACGATCACCGGTCGTGGCACCGTCGTCACCGGTCGCGCGGAGCGCGGCGTGCTCAAGCCGAACGAGGAGGTGGAGATCGTCGGCATCCGCGAGAAGTCGATCAAGACCACCTGCACCGGCATCGAGATGTTCCGCAAGCTGCTCGACGAGGCCCGCGCGGGTGAGAACGTCGGTCTGCTGCTGCGTGGCATCAAGCGCGAGGACGTCGAGCGCGGCATGGTCGTCATCAAGCCGGGCACCACGACCCCGCACACGGAGTTCGAGGCGACGGTCTACATCCTCTCCAAGGAGGAGGGCGGCCGGCACACCCCGTTCTTCCAGAACTACCGTCCGCAGTTCTACTTCCGGACCACGGACGTCACCGGTGTCGTCACGCTCCCCGAGGGCACCGAGATGGTCATGCCGGGTGACAACACCACCATGACGGTGAAGCTGATCCAGCCCATCGCCATGGAGGAGAACCTCAAGTTCGCGATCCGCGAGGGTGGCCGCACCGTCGGCGCCGGGTTCGTCACCAAGATCATCAAGTGAGCTGGGTAACCCCGATTAGACCCGCCGCCGGTCGTGCGGCATACTAGTCAGGTTGCGTAACGACAGTTCGTCGCTCGCGTTCGGCTTTCGCCGAACCTCCGGGCGGTAGGACAGTCGAGCGTAGGGTGGTTGGCGGCCAGTCCGCCAACCACCCTCGCGCGGCGTTCAGGTCGCGGTAGTGCGATCGGCGCCTTGACCCACCGCGCGGTCAGAATCGCTCCGGAGTCCCGGGGCGGAGCCTGGCCCGAGGGCGCGACACGCCCGACCGCGGGGGTCGGCGAAGTGGGCCTGTGCCAGCCGGTACAGGCGCCCGCAACACAGCGGCATCGAGAGAAGGAACAGAAGCCACCATGGCGGGACAGAAGATCCGCATCCGGCTCAAGGCCTATGACCACGAGGTCGTCGACTCCTCGGCTCGGAAGATCGTCGAGACGGTGACGCGCACCGGGGCGCAGGTCGCAGGCCCGGTGCCGCTGCCCACGGAGATCAACCGTTTCTGCGTTATCCGCTCGCCGCACAAGTACAAGGACTCGCGCGAGCACTTCGAGATGCGCACGCACAAGCGGCTGATCGACATCATCGACCCGACCCCGAAGACGGTCGACTCGCTCATGCGCCTCGACCTGCCGGCTGGCGTCGACATCGAGATCAAGCTGTAGGGACCGGACAAATGGACAGGCAAGTTAAGGGGATCCTGGGCGCGAAGCTCGGCATGACCCAGGTCTGGGACAACAACCGTGTTGTCCCGGTGACCGTGGTTCAGGCCGGCCCGTGCGTCATCAGCCAGGTTCGTGACGCCGACAAGGACGGTTACTCCGCGGTCCAGCTGGCGTACGGCACGATCGACCCGCGCAAGGTCAAGAAGCCGATCAGCGGGCACTACGCGAAGGCGGACGTGGCGCCGCGCCGGCACATCGTCGAGCTGCGCACCAGCGACGCCGCCGACTACTCGCTGGGCCAGGAGGTCACGGTCGAGCAGTTCCCGGCCGGCATGTCGGTCGACGTGACCGGCAAGACCAAGGGCAAGGGCTACGCCGGTCCGATGAAGCGGCACGGCTTCCACGGTCTGCGCGCCAGCCACGGTGTCGAGCGCAAGCACCGCTCGCCCGGCTCCATCGGCGCCTGCGCCACCCCGGGTCGCGTCTTCAAGGGCACCCGGATGGCCGGCCGGATGGGTGGCGTGCGCTACACCGTCCAGAACCTGACCGTCCAGGCGGTCGACACCGAGAACAACCTCCTGCTCGTCCGTGGCGCCATCCCCGGCCCCAAGGGCGCGCTGGTCCTGGTCCGCAGCGCGGCCAAGGCCAAGGCGAAGAAGGGCGGTGTGGCCAAGTGACCACCGTTGACGTCCTCACCGTCGAAGGCACCAAGAGCGGCTCGGTCGAGCTGCCCGCCGACATCTTCGACGCTCAGGCCAACGTCGCGCTGATGCACCAGGTCGTGGTGGCTCAGCTCGCGGCGGCCCGGCAGGGCACGCACAAGACCAAGACCCGCGGCGAGGTCGCCGGCGGCGGCAAGAAGCCGTACAAGCAGAAGGGCACCGGTCGCGCCCGGCAGGGCTCGATCCGCGCGCCGCAGTTCGCCGGCGGTGGCGTGGTGCACGGTCCCGTGCCGCGCGACTACAGCCAGCGGACCCCGAAGAAGATGAAGGCCGCCGCGCTGCGCGGCGCCCTCTCGGACCGGGCCCGCGCCGGGCAGGTACACGTCGTCGAGGCGTTCGTCTCGGGCGAGAAGCCGTCGACCAAGGCGGCCCTGGCCACGCTGGCCAAGCTGACCGACGCCCGCCGGGTGCTGGTCGTGCTGAGCAGCACCGACGAGCTGAACTGGGTGTCGCTGCGCAACGAGCCGCGGGTGCACCTGATCGAGGCCGGCCAGCTCAACACGTACGACGTGCTGGTGGCCGACGACGTGGTCTTCACCAAGGACGCCCTGGACGAGTTCCTCGGTGTTCCCGCCGAGACCACCGAGGAGGGTGGCAAGTGAGCACGATCGCCGACCCGCGCGACATCATCGTGGCGCCGGTCGTCTCGGAGAAGAGCTACAGCGAGCTGAACCGCAACTGGTACACCTTCCTGGTGCACCCGGACGCGAACAAGACGGAGATCAAGATCGCTATCCAGCAGATCTTCAACGTCCGTGTCCTGACGGTCAACACGCTCAACCGCGAGGGCAAGCGCAAGCGGACCCGCACCGGGTTCGGCCAGCGCAAGGCCACCAAGCGGGCGATGGTGAAGCTGGCTGACGGTGACCGTATCGAGGCCTTCGGCGGCCCGGTCAGCTGAGGGGTGTAGACAATGGCTATCCGTAAGTACAAGCCGACGACGCCGGGCCGGCGTGGCTCGAGCGTCGCCGACTTCGCCGAGATCACCCGGTCGACGCCCGAGAAGTCGCTGCTGGCTCCGCTGCCCAAGAAGGGCGGTCGCAACGCCCACGGCCGGATCACCACCCGGCACCACGGCGGCGGCCACAAGCGCCAGTACCGTCTGATCGACTTCAAGCGGGTCGACAAGGACGGCGTGCCGGCGAAGGTCGCGCACATCGAGTACGACCCGAACCGCACCGCGCGGATCGCGCTGCTGCACTACGCCGACGGCGAGAAGCGGTACATCATCGCGCCGAAGGACCTGAAGCAGGGCGACACCGTCGAGTCGGGTCCGGGCGCGGACATCAAGCCGGGCAACAACCTGCCGCTGCGCAACATCCCGGTCGGTACCACGATCCACAACGTGGAGCTCCGTCCCGGTGGTGGCGCCAAGCTGGCCCGCTCGGCCGGCGTCGGCATCCAGCTGCTCGGCCGCGAGGGCGCGTACGCGACCCTGCGCATGCCGTCCGGTGAGATCCGGCGGGTCGACGTCCGCTGCCGCGCGAGCGTCGGCGAGATCGGCAACGCCGACCAGTCGAACATCAACTGGGGTAAGGCCGGCCGGATGCGGTGGAAGGGCAAGCGCCCGACCGTCCGTGGTGTCGCGATGAACCCGGTCGACCACCCGCACGGTGGTGGTGAGGGTAAGACCTCCGGTGGTCGCCACCCGGTCAACCCGCAGGGTAAGCCCGAGGGCCGCACCCGTCGTAAGGGCCAGCCGAGTGACCGGCTGATCGTCCGCCGCCGCTACGCCACGCGTAAGCGCGGCTGAGGGAGATAAGACATGCCTCGCAGCCTGAAGAAGGGCCCGTTCGTCGACGACCACCTGCTCAAGAAGGTGGAGACGCAGAACGACAAGGGCTCGAAGAACGTCATCAAGACCTGGTCGCGGCGCTCGACGATCATCCCGGAGATGCTGGGTCACACGATCGCGGTGCACGACGGACGCAAGCACGTCCCGGTGTTCGTGACCGAGGCGATGGTCGGGCACAAGCTCGGCGAGTTCGCGCTGACCCGCACGTTCAAGGGTCACGAGAAGGACGACCGGAAGAGCCGTCGGCGCTGACGCCGCGGGCATACGGATAGAGGAACAAGGGGTTACAGCGATGCCAGGAAAGGGCGACGCTCCGGTGCTTCCGGGCGCGCGGGCGGTTGCGCGGCACGTGCGCATCTCGCCGATGAAGGCGCGCCGGGTGGTCAACCTCGTCCGCGGTTTGCCCGCGAAGGAGGCGCTCACGGTGCTGCAGTTCGCGCCGCAGGCCGCGAGCGAGCAGGTGTACAAGGTGCTCGCGAGCGCGATCGCCAACGCGGAGAACAACGAGCGGCTGGACCCCGACGCGCTGCTCGTCAGCGAGGCGTACGTGGACGAGGGCCCGACCATGAAGCGGTTCCAGCCGCGGGCGCAGGGCCGGGCGTACCGGATCCGGAAGCGCACCTGCCACATCACGGTGGCGGTCGAGGCCGTCGCGCCGGCCGCCCCGCGTAAGGCCGCGAAGAAGACGGCCCCGGCGAAGCAGGCCGCGCCGGCCGAGACGCAGAGCAACACGGAGGGCGCGGAGTAATGGGTCAGAAGGTTCACCCGCACGGGTTCCGGCTCGGTATCTCGACCGACTGGAAGTCCCGCTGGTTCGCGGACAAGCTCTACAAGGACTACATCGGCGAGGACGTCAAGATCCGCCGGATGATGTCCAAGGGCCTGGAGCGCGCCGGCATTTCCAAGGTCGACATCGAGCGCACCCGGGACCGGGTCCGGGTCGACATCCACACCGCCCGGCCGGGCATCGTCATCGGCCGTAAGGGTGCGGAGGCCGACCGGATCCGTGGCGAGCTGGAGAAGCTGACCGGCAAGCAGGTGCAGCTCAACATCATCGAGGTGAAGAGCCCCGAGTCGGACGCCCAGCTGGTCGCGCAGGGCGTGGCCGAGCAGCTGTCCAGCCGGGTCAGCTTCCGTCGGGCGATGCGCAAGGCCATGCAGTCGGCGATGAAGAACCCGGTCTGCAAGGGCATCCGGGTGCAGGTCTCGGGCCGTCTCGGCGGCGCCGAGATGAGCCGGACCGAGTTCTACCGCGAGGGCCGGGTCCCGCTGCACACGCTGCGGGCCAACATCGAGTACGGCTTCTTCGAGGCCCGTACCACCTTCGGCCGGATCGGCGTGAAGGTCTGGATCTACAAGGGCGACGCGGTGCCGGGTCGGGAGACCCCGGCCGAGGCTCCGTCGCGCCCGCGCCGTGAGCGCGGCGACCGCCCCGAGCGGCCGCGCCGTGGTCGGTCCGGCTCGTCCGGCACGACCGCCGGCGGCACCGAGGCCGGCCGGGCCGCCGCGACCACGCTCGCGCAGCAGGCCGAGACGCCGAGTGGTGACGCGGTGGACCCCGCCGCCGTCGCCGCCGCGGCAGAAACGCAGCAGGAGGGCTGACAGATGCTGATGCCGCGCAAGCCCCCGAAGGGCTTCCGCAAGCCGCACCACCCGGACCGCAGCGGCGCGTCCAAGGGCGGTAACCGGGTGGTGTTCGGCGAGTTCGGGATCCAGGCTCTCGAGCCGGCGTACGTGACGAACCGCCAGATCGAGTCGGCGCGTATCGCGATGACCCGCCACATCAAGCGTGGTGGCAAGGTCTGGATCACCATCTTCCCGGACCAGGCCCTCACCAAGAAGCCGGCGGAAACCCGGATGGGTTCCGGTAAGGGTTCGCCCGAGTGGTGGGTCGCCAACGTGAAGCCGGGGCGGGTGCTCTTCGAGATGTCCTTCCCCAACGAGCAGATCGCGCGAGAGGCGATGCGTCGCGCGATCCACAAGCTCCCGATGAAGTGCCGCATTGTGACGCGCGAAGTGGGTGAATCCTGATGGCAGCGGGCGTTAAGGCCTCCGAGCTGCGTGAGCTCTCCGAGGAGGAGCTGGTCACGCGGCTGCGCGAGGCCAAGGCGGAGCTGTTCAACCTCCGCGTGCAGGCCGCAACCGGGCAGCTGGACAACAACCGGCGGCTGCAGGTCATCCGTCGGGAGATCGCCCGGATCTACACGATCATGCGTGAGCGCGAGCTGGGGCTCTCGGCCGCGCCGACTGAGGTGACTGCATCATGAGCGAGAACACCACCGCCACCGCGCGGGCCCGCCGCAAGGTGCGTGAGGGCCTCGTGGTCAGCGACAAGATGGAAAAGACCGTCGTGGTCGAGGTCGAGGACCGGGTCAAGCACGCGCTGTACGGCAAGATCATGCGCCGGACCAGCAAGCTGAAGGTGCACGACGAGCAGAACTCGGCCGGCATCGGCGACCGGGTCCTGATCATGGAGACCCGGCCGCTCTCCGCGACCAAGCGGTGGCGGCTCGTGGAGATCCTCGAGAAGGCCAAGTAGCGAAGGCTCGAGCTCGGCCGGTCTCGGTCGGGCGCAGGTTCCGCCAGGCTCCGGCCGCCGCGGTGCGGCCGGAGAACCGGCAGACATAGGAGATAGACGTGATTCAGCAGGAGTCGCGACTGCGCGTCGCCGACAACACGGGTGCCCGGGAGATCCTGTGCATCCGGGTTCTCGGTGGCTCCGGTCGGCGCTACGCGAGCATCGGCGACGTCATCGTGGCCACCGTCAAGGACGCGATCCCGGGTGCCGGTGTGAAGAAGGGCGACGTCGTCAAGGCGGTCGTCGTTCGCACCGCCAAGGAGAAGCGGCGCCCGGACGGCTCGTACATCCGCTTCGACGAGAACGCCGCCGTCATCATCAAGGACGGCGGGGACCCGCGCGGCACCCGTATCTTCGGCCCGGTGGGCCGGGAGCTGCGGGACAAGCGGTTCATGAAGATCATTTCTCTCGCGCCGGAGGTGTTGTGACCGTGAAGGTCAAGAAGGGCGACACGGTCGTCGTCATCGCCGGCAAGGACAAGGGTGCCAAGGGCAAGGTCATCGCGGCCTACCCGCGGCAGGACAAGGTCCTGGTCGAGGGCGTGAACCGGGTCAAGAAGCACACCCGCATCAGCACCACCCAGCGTGGCGCCAAGACCGGTGGCATCGTCACCCAGGAGGCCCCGATCCACGTCTCGAACGTGCAGGTCCTGGACTCCGACGGGAAGCCGACCCGCGTCGGCTACCGGATCGACGACAACGGCCAGAAGGTCCGCATCGCGCGTAGCACCGGTAAGGACCTGTGATGAGCACGGCTACCGAAACCAAGACCATGCCGCGTCTCAAGGAGCGGTACCGCAACGAGATCGTGGCCCAGCTGCGGGAGCAGTACAACTACGGCAACCCGATGCAGGTGCCGCGGCTGGTCAAGATCGTCGTCAACATGGGTGTCGGCGAGGCTGCCCGGGACGCCAAGCTGATCGACGGCGCCGTCCGCGACCTGGCCACGATCACCGGTCAGAAGCCGCAGGTGCGGCGGGCGACCAAGTCCATCGCGCAGTTCAAGCTGCGTGAGGGCATGCCGATCGGCGCGAAGGTGACCCTGCGCGGCGACCGGATGTGGGAGTTCCTGGACCGGCTGCTGTCCATCGCGCTGCCGCGTATCCGTGACTTCCGCGGTCTGGACGGGCGCAAGCTCGACGGGCACGGCAACTACACGTTCGGTCTGACCGAGCAGTCGGTGTTCCACGAGATCGACCAGGACAAGATCGATCGGCAGCGGGGCATGGACATCACGGTGGTCACCACCGCCACGACCGACGACGAGGGCCGGGCGCTGCTCAAGCTCCTGGGCTTCCCGTTCAAGGAGAACTGAGATGGCCAAGAAGGCGCTGATCCTCAAGGCGGCCGCGAAGCCGAAGTTCTCGGTTCGCGCGTACACCCGCTGCCAGCGGTGCGGGCGTCCGAAGGCGGTCTACCGCAAGTTCGGTCTCTGCCGGGTGTGCATCCGGGAGATGGCCCACCGCGGTGAGCTGCCCGGCGTGTCCAAGGCTTCCTGGTAATAGCCCGGCGCGCTTCGCGCGTCAGCTGAACTGTCTCTTCGCCGTAGGCCCCGGGCCGTGCCCGGGGAACCCCGGCGAGAAAGGTTGACGAATTTCATGACGATGACCGACCCGATCGCAGACATGCTCACGCGTCTGCGTAACGCCAACCAGGCGTACCACGACCGGGTGACGATGCCGTACTCGAAGATCAAGGCGAACATCGCCGAGGTCCTGAAGTCCGAGGGCTACATCGCCACCTGGTCGGTCGAGGAGCCCGAGGAGGGCGCCGTCGGCAAGCGACTGGTCGTCGAGCTGAAGTACGGCCAGAACCGGGAGCGGAGCCTGGCCGGCATCAAGCGCGTGTCCAAGCCCGGTCTCCGGGTGTACGCCAAGTCGGACGGGCTCCCGCGGGTGCTCGGCGGGCTGGGCGTGGCGATCATTTCGACGTCCCAGGGGCTGCTCACCGACCGGCAGGCCCGCAAGCGGAGCGTTGGCGGGGAAGTCCTCGCCTTCGTCTGGTAACGGGAGACAGGTAGAAATGTCGCGTATTGGACGTAAGTCGATCCCGGTACCAGCCGGCGTCGACATCACCATCGACGGCCAGACCGTCAAGGTCAAGGGCCCGAAGGGCGAGCTGTCGCACACCCTGGCCGAGCCGATCACCATCGAGCGGGCCGAGGACGGGCAGCTGAACGTCAACCGCCCGAACGACGAGCGCAAGGCCAAGGAACTGCACGGCCTGAGCCGGACCCTGGTCGCCAACATGATCGTCGGCGTCACCGAGGGTTACCGTAAGAGCCTGGAGATCGCCGGCACCGGTTACCGGGTCACGGCCAAGGGCAAGGACCTCGAGTTCGCGCTCGGGTTCTCGCACCCGGTCACCGTGCCCGCGCCGGACGGCATCACCTTCACGGTGGAGAAGCCGACGCTGTTCCACGTGGCCGGCATCGACAAGCAGCTGGTCGGCGAGGTCGCCGCCAACATCCGGAAGATCCGTCCGCCGGAGCCCTACAAGGGCAAGGGTGTCAAGTACCAGGGCGAGGTCATCCGCCGCAAGGCTGGAAAGGCAGGTAAGAAGTGAGCGCCACGCTGCTCAAGCGCCGCCGCGGCGTTGCCGCCAAGCGCGCCGTCGGGCGTGCGCGTCGGCACTTCCGGGTCCGCAAGAACATCAGCGGCACCGCCGAGCGTCCCCGCCTCGTGGTCACCCGCTCGCTGCGGCACATCGTGGCCCAGATCGTCGACGACACCAAGGGTCACACCCTGGCGTCGGCCTCGACCCTGGACGCGTCGCTGCGCGGTGCGGAGGGCGACAAGAGCGCCCTGGCCGGCAAGGTCGGCGCCCTGCTCGCCGAGCGGGCCAAGGCCGCCGGTATCTCCAAGGTCGTCTTCGACCGCGGTGGCAACCGGTACGCGGGGCGGGTCGCCGCGCTGGCCGATGCCGCCCGCGAAGCCGGGCTCGAGTTCTAACAACCCCGTCACGAGAGAGAAGGAAGGCTGCTGATGCCAGGTCAACAGCGCCGTGGCGGCGGGTCCGGTGGCAACGAGGGTGGTCGCCGCGACAACCGCCGTGAGGGCGGCCGCGGAAACGCGCCCGTCGAGAAGACCCCGCACCTCGAGCGGGTCGTCGCGATCAACCGCGTCGCCAAGGTCGTGAAGGGTGGTCGTCGCTTCAGCTTCACCGCCCTGGTGATCGTGGGCGACGGCGACGGCACGGTCGGCGTGGGCTACGGAAAGGCCAAGGAGGTGCCCGCGGCGATCGCCAAGGGTGTCGAGGAGGCCAAGAAGCACTTCTTCAAGGTGCCGCGGATCGGTCAGTCGATCCCGCACCCGGTCCAGGGCGAGGACGCCGCCGGCGTCGTGCTGCTCAAGCCGGCCTCCGCCGGTACCGGTGTCATCGCCGGTGGTCCGGTGCGTGCCGTGCTGGAGTGCGCGGGCATCCACGACGTGCTCTCCAAGAGCCTCGGGTCGTCCAACCCGATCAACATCGTGCACGCCACCGTGGCGGCGCTGAAGGGGCTGGAGTCCCCCGAGGCGGTCGCGCAGCGTCGTGGCCTGCCGGTGGAGGACGTCGCGCCGGCCGCCATGCTGGCGTCGCGGGCGGGGGTGGCTTCCTGATGGCACGTCTCAAGGTCACCCAGGTCCGGTCCGGGATCGGGACCAAGCAGAACCAGCGTGACTCGCTGCGTTCGCTCGGTCTCAAGCGGATCAACGACGTGGTGGTCAAGGAGGACCGGCCCGAGATCCGCGGCATGATCTTCACTGTGAACCACCTCGTGAAGGTCGAGGAGGTCGAGTAATGACGATCAAGGTCCACCACCTGCGCCCGGCGCCGGGGGCCAAGACCGCGAAGACCCGCGTGGGTCGCGGTGAGGGCTCCAAGGGCAAGACCGCCGGTCGCGGTACCAAGGGTTCGAAGGCCCGCAAGAACATCTCGGCGGCGTTCGAGGGTGGGCAGATGCCCATCCACATGCGCCTGCCGAAGATGAAGGGCTTCAAGAACAAGTTCAAGGTGGTCTTCCAGGTGGTCAACCTGGACCGGCTCGCCGAGCTGTTCCCGAACGGTGGCCAGGTCGGCCCGCTGGAGCTGGTCGAGGCCGGCGCGGTCCGCAAGGGCCAGCCGGTCAAGGTGCTCGGCACGGGCGACCTCGGTGGCGTGGCTCTCCAGGTGTCGGCGCACGCGTTCAGTGCGTCGGCCAAGGAGAAGATCACCGCTGCCGGCGGCTCGGTCACCGAGCTGTAAGGACTGCATGACCCGTGGCGCCCGTCCAGTTGCCCGCAACTGGCGGGCGCCACGGTCTACCTGGGCCGTGTGCGCCGGGTAACATCAAACTCGGTTTATGTAGCCGGGCACATCTGCCCGGACCGGGATCGGGCTGTTAGAGTCCCTTCCCAGCTATGGATATCGGGCACTCGCCCGGCACCCACCCCGACCCGCCAGGGATCACCGGCGGCCCGCCTCGCGCAGGAGGAAGAAGTTGCTGTCCGCCTTTCTCAGTGCGTTCCGTACGCCTGACCTGCGCAAGAAGCTGCTGTTCACAGTAGGCATCATCGCGATCTACCGGCTCGGCGCCACGCTGCCCAGCCCGGGCGTGTCCTACGGCAACGTGCAGAAGTGCCTCGACACCATCCAGGGCGACAGCACGGGCGTGCTGAGCCTGCTCAACCTCTTCTCCGGCGGCGCGCTGCTGCAGCTCTCGGTCTTCGCGCTGGGCATCATGCCCTACATCACCGCGTCGATCATCCTGCAGCTGCTCACCGTCGTGATTCCGCGCCTGGAGCAGCTCCGCAAGGAGGGCCAGGCCGGCCAGGCGAAGATCACCCAGTACACCCGTTACCTGACCCTGGGCCTCGGTGTCCTGCAGGCCTCGGCGTTCGTGGCGCTGGCCCGCTCCGGTCAGCTGTTCAACAACCAGTGCGACCAGTTCCCGATCATCCCCGAGGGCACCGGCATCCCGGACTGGCTGACGCTGTCCATCCTGGTGATGACGATGACCGCCGGCACCGGCGTGGTGATGTGGCTCGGTGAGCTGATCACCGACCGGGGCGTCGGCAACGGCATGTCCGTGCTGATCTTTACCTCGATCGCAGCTCGGCTGCCCAGCGAGGGTTGGAACATCAAGATCACCAAGGGCTGGGGGATGTTCAGCCTGGTGCTGCTCCTGGTTCTGGTGGTCATCACCGCGGTCACCTTCATCGAGCAGGCGCAGCGCCGGATCCCGGTGCAGTACGCCAAGCGGATGATCGGCCGGCGGATGTACGGCGGCACCTCGACCTACATCCCGCTGAAGGTCAACCAGGCGGGTGTCATCCCGGTCATCTTCGGTTCGTCGCTGCTCTACCTGCCGCAGCTGGCGCTCCAGTTCTTCGACCAGACCAACCCGGGCAAGACCCAGGCGTGGATCCAGAACAACCTGGTCGACCCGACCAGCCCGATCTACATCACGGTCTACTTCCTGCTGATCATCTTCTTCACGTACTTCTACGTCTCGATCACGTTCAACCCGACCGAGGTCGCGGACAACATGAAGAAGTACGGCGGCTTCGTGCCGGGCATCCGCCCCGGCAAGCCGACCGCCGACTACCTCGACTTCATCCTCAGCCGGATCACCCTGCCGGGCGCGTTCTACCTGGCCCTCATCTCGGTCCTCCCGAACTTCTTCTTCATCTGGCTGGACAGCCAGCAGTACATGAACTTCCCGTTCGGGGGCGTGGCCGTGCTCATCATGGTCGGCGTCGGTCTGGAGACCGTGAAGCAGATCGAGAGCCAACTGATGCAGCGGAACTACGAAGGGTTCCTGCGGTAGATGAGACTCGTTCTGGTTGGCCCGCCGGGTGCGGGCAAGGGCACGCAGGCCGAGTTCATCGCCGCGCACCTCTCGGTGCCGAAGATCTCGACCGGGGACATCTTCCGGGCCAACGTGTCCCAGGGGACCCCACTCGGCGTCGAGGCGAAGCGCTACATGGACGCCGGCAAGCTGGTGCCGGACGAGGTGACCATCAACATGGTCCGGGACCGGCTCGCCGAGCCGGACGCCAGCGAGGGCTTCCTGCTCGACGGGTTCCCCCGGACGACGCCGCAGGCCGCCGCGCTCGACAAGCTCCTCGCCGACCTGGGCACCGCGCTCGACCTGGTGCTGGAACTGGTCGTCGACGACGACGAGGTGATCCGCCGGCTCTCCGGTCGGCGGACCTGCCGGGGCTGCGGCAAGATCTGGCACGTCGAGTTCGACCCGACCACCCGGGACGGCATCTGCGACCGCTGCGGCGCCGAGCTGTTCCAGCGCGACGACGACAAGCCGGAGACCATCGCGGCCCGGCTGCGGGAGTACGCGGAGAAGACCGCACCGCTGGTCGACTACTACGGCGCCCAGGGCAAGCTGGTGGGCATCGACGCCACCGGGCCGGTGGAGGACGTCACCGTCCGGGCCATCGACGCCCTGCGCTCGTACGGCGGCTGACGTCCCGGCCACGGCGGATAGAGTGCGAACAGCGGGGTACGCCCGGCGTGCCCCGCTGTTCGGCAACGAAAGGTAACGGCTCCATGCGTCGTCCCCAGCTGGACATCCAGCTGAAGACCCCCGACCAGATCGAGAAGATGCGTGCCGCCGGTCTGGTGGTCGCCGAGGCGCTGCGCCGGATGCGTGAGGCGGTCGCCCCCGGGGTCAGCACCGCCGACCTGGACGCCATCGCCGAGTCGACCATCCGCGAGGCCGGCGCCGTCCCCTCGTTCAAGGGCTACCACGGCTTCCCCGCCTCCATCTGCTCCTCGGTCAACGAGCAGGTGGTGCACGCTATCCCGGCGTCCGAGCAGGTGCTCCGCGAGGGCGACCTGATTTCGATCGACTGCGGCGCGGTGCTGAACGGCTGGCACGGCGACGCCGCCATCACGGTCGGCGTGGGCGAGGTCGACCCGGCCCTGCTGAAGATGGCAACGGTGGCCGAGGACGCCATGTGGGCCGGGATCGCCGCGGCGGCGCGGGGAGCGGCCAGCGGCAAGGGCCGACTCACCGACATCTCGCACGCGGTGGAGGACGCGGTCCGCCGGGGCGGCCGGTACGGCATCGTCGACGGCTACGGCGGGCACGGCATCGGCACCGAGATGCACCAGGACCCGCACGTGCTCAACCACGGCCGGCCGGGCAAGGGCCCGCGCCTGGTGCCTGGCATGGCGCTGGCGATCGAGCCGATGATCACGATGGGTTCGCCGCGCACCGTCGAACTGGCCGACGGCTGGACGGTGGTGACCCGGGACGGGTCGATCGCGGCGCACGTCGAGCACACGATGGCGCTGCTGCCCGACGGGGTCTGGGTGCTGACCGCCGAGGACGGCGGCCGCGCCCGCCTCGGCGAGCTGGTCACCGCCCGCCAACCGGCCCCGACCCCCTGACCCAGCCCCGCCCACCGGTCAGGCGGCCGTCCCAGCGGGCTGCCGCACCC
>NZ_QGSW01000057.1:0-18248 GCF_003176715.1 Micromonospora sp. S4605 | reverse complement strand
GTGGGTGGGGATGATGGGGGGATGATCGCTCGGTTCAAGGACCTGTGTCTGGATGCGGTCGACCCGCACGTGTTGGGTGGCTTCTGGGCCCGGATCCTCGACGGCGAGGTGATGGACACCGGCGACGGGGACACCCGGGTCGACCCGCGCGGCGGCTCGGGTGCCGAGTCGATCTGGGTCAACCGGGTGCCCGAGCCGCGTACCGCCAAGACCCGGGTCCACCTGGACCTGCGGCTGGCCGACGCGGAGCCGGCGGCCCTGCTGGCGGCCGGGGCGCGGCTGGTCCGCGAGCCCGACGCGGAGATCGACTGGTGGGTGCTGGCCGACCCGGACGGCAACCTGTTCTGCACGTTCCCGCCCCGCGCGGGTGCGCAACCCGGCCCGATCGCGCTGATCGTGGACTCGGCCGACCCGGTCGCCCAGGCCACGTGGTGGGCCGGCGTGGTCGGTGGCGAGGTACGCGCCAGCGAGCGGGGGCACGCCTCGGTGCTCGGCGCGGCCGGCTTCCCGTGGCGGCAGTGGATCTTCGACCCGGTGCCGGAACGCAAGACCGTGAAGAACCGGATGCACTGGGACGTCGACCTGACCGACCCGGAGCCGACCGCCCTGATCAAGGCCGGCGCCACGCTGCTGCGCGAGCCGGACGACGCGATCAGCTGGTGGATCATGGCCGATCCGGAGGGCAACGAGTTCTGCGCGTTCGCACCACGTCCCACCCAGTGAGCGGCGGTGCTACCCAGCCGGCGGCGAGTCGACTAGCGTCTTCCTAGCTCCGCAGCCAGCGCGTTCGCCGCCGACGTCGACACGCCTCCGGCCGACCCCAGCCCGTCCGATCGGTTGGTTCTCGCGGGAACTTCCCTCTGCCGGTCCACCGGTTGGGCAGGATCGTCCCCAACGAGGAGGTGCCGTCGTGGTGCAGGACACCCGCGCTCTCGCCCTGACGTTCGAGGTGAGCGGCCTGCCACCGGTCAAGACCGAGGCGCTGTCCATCTTCGCCGCCGGCCACCGGCAGGCGACGAGGGTCCGCGCCCTGCTCGAAGCGGCCTGCGCGGCGGCCCAGCAGACCGGCTGGACTCCGCTGTCCGTGCCGATCGAGGTGGACGTGGTGCTGCGCTGCCCACCCGGGCACCGCACCTCCGACGCCAGCACGCTGCTCGGCGGGGTGTGCGCGGTGCTCCAGGACAAGAAGCGGGTGTCCAGCATCGGCCTGGCCCACCTCGGCGTCCTGGTTGACGTCGCCCTCTACGACGACGACCGGCAGATCCGCCGGCTGTCGTACGTCGAGGAGCCGGCGGAGGACTTCTCGTACCAGGTGCGGGTGGCCGCCGTACCGAACGTGGTTTGACCGACGGCCGCGGTGGGGTACCGCGGACGCCGACGAAGGGAGCGCCATGTCGGAGCCACATGTCACGCTGGACCCCCGCGGACTCGACCCCGTGCAGCAGAAGCTGCGCGGCCCGCTGGAGGATCAGCTGACCTCGGCGCTGCGGGCGGCGACGGAACGGGTGCGCGCCGGCTACGCCGGCGAGCCGGTCGAGCAGGTCTGCCAGCGACTGCTCGACGAGACCCGGTCCGGGCTGCACCCCGACATCGCGGCCGGCTTCGAGCCGGACATGGACGAGTTCTGCCGGGTGGCGGTGGCCATCGTCCGGGGCGAGGGCTCCTGACGCGCTGCCCGCGGCACTCGCCGTAGCGCCTCCCGTCCTGCCTGCCCGTCGGTCCCGGCGCCGGTCAGGCCGCCGCCGACCCGGCTCGCCAGCCGGGGTGCTGGGTCACCGACGGCATCGCTGCCAGCTCGACGGCGTAGTCGCGCACCAACGCGGGCAGCCGGTACCCACCCGGTTCGTCCCGGTGGACCAGGTGCGCGTCGACCAGGTCCTCCAGTGCCTGCCACACCCGCCGGGTGGACACGCCGAGCCGAGCCGCCGTCCGGTCCGGTGCGGCCACCGCGTCCGGCGATTCGCCGAGGAGTTCGAGCAGCCGGCCGGCCAACTCGTCGGCGGCGCGGGCGGCGGCGACATTGACGGCCAGGCTCGCCCGCACCGACAGGTGCCCGAAGGCCAGCAGGTCCAGCCGGTCCCGCCGGTCGCGTAGCTGCTCGGCCAGGGCGGCCACCGGCAGCTGCGGCCGGCTGGCCAGCCGCGAGCCGGTGACCTTCAGGGCGAGCACCGAGCCGGCGCAGTGTCGGACCAGCTCGGCGGTGGCGGCCGGATCCGCCTCCAACCGCTCGGTGCCGGTCAGCGCGGCGAGCAGCGACCGCGCCCCGGCGGCACCTACCGGCGCCAGCGCGACCCGGCGAACCCCGTCCAGGCTGTGCAGGTGCCGCTGGCCGACCACGATCAGCGCCGGCCCGGCACCGGCCGGGATCAGCGGACGTACCTGCTCCGCCCCGGTGACGCCGTCGAGCACCAGCAGGATCCGCCGCCCGGCCACCCGCGACCGGTACCACCCGGCCCGCTCGTCGCCGCCCGCCGGTACCTCCGCGGCGGGCAACCCGAGAGCACGCAGTACCCGGCCCAGCACCTCCTCGGCGGTCACCGACGGCTGCGAGGCGACGTCGACGAAGACCTGCCCGTCCGGGAATTCGGCGGAGACCTCGTGCGCCGCGCGTACCGCCAGGGCGGTCTTGCCGCTGCCGGGCGGACCGCTGACCACCACCGCAGCCGGCGTCGCGCCGGTCACCGCCCCGACCAACTCCGCCACCTCCGCCGTACGCCCCACGAAGGTGACCAGGTCGGCGGGGAGCTCGCGGGGCACCACCGGGATCGGTACCGGCACCTCGGCGCCGCTCTCCGCCGCCTCGGCGGCCGATCCGGCGGTGGGCACGCGGTCCGTCGTCCGCACGACCGGCAGCTCGTCGGCGTACGCCAGTTCGGGCGCGCGGTCGAGCATCGCTCGGTGCAGCGCGCCCAGCTCCTCCCCCGGGTCGATGCCGAGCTGTTCGCGCAGCGCGGCATGGGCGTCCCGGTACGCGGTGAGCGCCGCCGGGACGTCTCCGCACCGGTAGAGCGCGAGCATCAGCTGCCCCCAGGCGCGCTCCCGTAGCGGGTGGGCGGCGAGATGGCGACGCAGCTCGGGCAGCAGGTCGGCGTGCTCGCCGGCGGCCAGCCGGGCCTGCGCCAGTTCCTCGAAGACCTGGCGGCGCTGCTCCTCCAGGCTCGCCCAGTGGTTGTCCAGCGCGGTGCCGCAGGGCAGGCCCTCGCCGGCCGGCCCGCGCCACAGCCCGAGCGCCCCGGTCAGCTTGCCGATGGCCGCCACCGCATCCCCCGCCGGCAGGTCCGCCCGGCCGGCGGCCGCCAACCGCTGGAACTCGTCGACGTCCACCTCGTGCGGCGACAGCCGCAGCTCGTAGGCGACCGGGCGGGCGATCAGCCGGTCGCCGAGGGCGTGGCGCAACGCGGCGGCGTGCGACCGGAGGTTGGCGACCGCGGAGGCGGGAGAGGCGTCGCCCCAGACCATCCCGGCAAGGCGGCTCAGCGACACCGGGCGGTTGGCCTCCATCGCGAGTCCGGCGAGGACGGCCCGGCGCTTAGCCGCGCTCGGCGTGGCGATCCGGCCATCGACGTACAGCTCGGTGCTCCCGAGCAGTCTGATACTGATCTGCATGTGGCGCCCCCCGTTGCGCATTGAGCGCGCTCAGGCTAGGCGGGCGGTCGATCAAGCAACAAGCAACTATGGCCATCAATTCTTGTGATGAAAACCGACATCGCATCGCGGCGAGTCGATGTAACGGAATCACTACGCAAGACGTTGCAGGTCGCGATCAGCTTGCGGGGGACCGCGACACACAGCTTGCCGTTCACTCGACGCGCGGCGGCGGCCCGATCCGGTGCGCCGGACCCGGATGACATCCAGCGTGGCGGATCGGCGTGGCGGAGACGGGCCACTGGTCCGGTACGCCTGTCGGGGCGCACCGGACCGGTGGCGATTCACCGTTGTGCCAGGGTCGTCAGCCGGCGGCCGAGCCTCGCTCCTCTCCGCCTCCGGTCAGTGCGGTGACCGCGGCCACGCCTGACGGACTGCCGACGAACGACTCGAGAATCGAGGCGTAGCCGCGACCTGCAGCGATTTCCTGCCGCATCTGCGCCAAGGCCGCCGACGCCTCCTCGCAGACCGCCGGTACCGGGTCGCCGACCAGAGGCCCTACTACTCCGGGAAACACAAGCGGCACGGCGTGAACGTACAGGTCATCGCGGACGCGGCGGGCCGCCTGGTCTGGGCGTCGGCCGCGCCGCCCGGCGCCACCCATGACCTGAGCGCCGCCCGCGCTCACGGCATCATCGAGGCGCTGACCGGCGCCGACGTGATGACCTTCGCGGACAAGGGCTATCAGGGAGCCTCCAGAAGCATGCGCACGCCGTTCAAGCGCCACCGGTACCGGCCGAAGCTGTTCCGCCGCCAGAGGGCCGTAAACCGTACGCACGCCCGAATCCACGCCTGCGGCGAACGCGCCATCGCCACGCTCAAGACCTGGAAGCTCCTGGCCAAGCTGCGATGCTGTCCCCGCCGCGCGACCGCGATCGTGCAGGCCATCCTCGTCCTGCACCACGTCGAGACCAGCCGCTACTCAGAATGAAACGGCTCACTGCTCGGCGCCGGGCCACCTGAAGGTGGCCCGGCGCCCATACCAGCAACTCAATTACCCATCAAAGGATTTGAACTTCGGGTGCCGACTCGGAAGTCCTTGACATCACAGTCGACTGTAAGCGTGTGGAGAACGAGAGAAGAGCCCTTCAAACACGGGAAACTCTATCCGGCCGACAAGGAGGTTGTATATGCACTCCGTAGCAGACATGTCGAATTCGTACCAATCCTCGAGATCCGCGTCCACGATCAGCACTCCCCATTGATCTTCCGGCCGGCCGGGCCTGGCGATCCAGTAGAAGTAGTTCGCTTCAACAAGAGCAAAAGCAATCAGACGGTTGCCCTCACTGAAGTACTTCTCGGGAAGCACCCTAAATCCTCGATCTTTGATGCGCCGCCAGGCCGAATCGCGCTCCGCGACCAAATTGGCGAAATCCATGTGCGTTTCGCGGCTATCCGGCTCGAAAAGGCACAGGCAATCATCCAAGATGCTTGCGCCGCCGAGACCAGCCACCAAGGCCTTGTAGTCCTGAGGTACGCGCGCACCGATCTCGGATTCCGCACGCTCCCATCGCCACTCCGAAGGCACTGGCCTGGGCGAAAGTAAGTCTATGATCTCTGCTGACAGATCGCGCATCATCGTCGGAACGGCTCATTGAAGATGACATCACGAATGATCAACGGGTCCGGGCCGCTGCCGACAGCCTCAATCATCAGCGCGAAGGGGCGCGGATCTCGGCCCCCGTATATCGGAGTCACGCGATAGTCCACCGTCTGTCCCTTGTTCATGACCGCATCGTAAATAGCACCTTCAAAGTCATCGCGATGGATCGGGCTGTTGGCGTACCGGTGCATAGCCACGAAATTTCTGGGATCGTTATTCGATCCGCCGAGCCTCGCTCCAAGCAGATGTGTTTGATTATCCTGCACGGACACGTAGCCAGGAATCGGCTTTGACAGACTCGGCTTCGTCTTCTTCTTATTTTTTGCAATAAAGTCCTTCGTAAGGAGCACCCTCATTCCACTGCGCTGGCCATCGCTGTTGATCTCGCCGTAATCCGGCCCGCAGTTGTGTACCAGGACGGGCGTCTTGCCGGCTACCACATAGTACGTGTGGAATCCGGCGACGGTGAGGTCACGCATGTTCTTGCCGCCGCTGTAGTTGCGGACTGCGACGACGGTGACGCTGTCACCGTCAGCAGTGCGCAGCTCGTGCCCGACGACCAGGTCGGCCGCGTACACCCATTCATCGCTGGTCTCGTCCCAGAACGGATGGTGTTGGGTGGTCTTCAGGACCGTCGTAGCGCTGTCGTCCGTGCCGTCCGTGGGCGTGACGTCCTCGACGGTGACGGTCAGGTCGGTCAGATCGGTGTCGTGGTTGGCGTGGAGCTGCTCGACGGATTTGGCCTCGGTCTGTCCGCTCTCCGGGTCGGTTGCGGTGACCTCGTCGCCGAGCTCGATGTCCTCGATGGGCTTGGTGGAGCCGTCGGCCATCAGTACCGGGGTGGTGGGGTCGAAGCTGTGCTTGCAGCCGCCCCGGGGCTTGATGGCGGCGCCGAGGGCACCGCCGGCGGCCCCGTCCAGCACGAGTTGCCGCCAGTCGACGCTGCCGGTGGTTCCGTACTGGGTTACGGCGCTTTCGGTGACACCGGCGGCGGTGCCGGCGACGGCCTGGACGCCCCGGGCGCTGGCAGCGACCCCCGCCTTGACAAAGAGCAGCCGTGCACCCGCCCCGGCCCCGCCGCCCAGGGCTGCGGCGCCGAGGGCGAACGATGCCGCCTGGACCCGGTGCCCGGGCTCGGCGGTGTAGCCGGCGTAGCCGACGGTGCCGCCGACGACGGCCGCGGTGAGCACGCAACCCCAACCGGTGCCGCAGGCGAGGATGGCTCCCGCGGCGCCCGCGACCATGAGCCCGGCCACGATCGCGTTCTCGGTGTCCTGGCCGTCCCATTGGAAGCCGGAGCCGCCGCTGGGTGCCAGGCCCGTCGGGTCGGAGAGGCTGATCGGGTTGTGGTGGGCGTAGGCGTACGGGTTGAAACTGGTCGGGTTGCCCAGGTCGACCAGGGGGTCGGGAGCGATGAACGCGCCGGTGTCCGGGTCGTACTCCCGGGCGCCGACGTCGAGCAGTTTTGTGGACGTGTTGGCGGGTGCGTTGAGGAAGCCGCGGTCCGTTGGCCAGTCGGTGACCGCGGCGCGGTCGGCGCCGTACGGGGTGTACCAGCGTGTGCCCGAACCGTAAGATCACCCATCTATACGGAGCAATATCGTCGCCATACCGTCACTTTCTGTAGTGCATGACGCGCCAGGGGACGCGAGGGTTTCCGGCCCCCGTTCGGCTCCGGTCGGCGGATGTCGGCACTCCCCCGCCCGGGCTCGGCTACGGTCTGGCCTGTGCAGGCCCACGAACTCCGGCACCGGGTCGGATCGGCCCGGGTGGCCCGGCTCGGCACCGTCCGGCCCGACGGGCGCCCCCACCTGGTGCCGGTCTGCTTCGCCATGCTCGGCGACGTGGCGTACCACGCCGTGGACGAGAAGCCCAAGACCCACCGGCGGCTGCGCCGGCTGGTGAACATCCGGGCGACGGAGCACGCCTGCCTGCTCGTCGACGAGTACGACGAGGACTGGTCGGCACTGTGGTGGATCCGCCTGGACGGTCACGGTCGCCTGGTCGGGGACCCGGCGGAGGAAGCCGCCGCCCGGGCGGCGCTGGCCGCCAAGTATCCGCAGTACGTGGAGCGCCCGCCGGGCGGACCGGTGGTCGCGGTCACGGTGACCCGGTGGTCGGCGTGGTCGGCGGCCAGAGGAGCGGTGGAACTGACGGGGTGAGCGGCGCCTGGTCCGGGCTCACCAGGTCGGCGCGAGCGCGTCGAGCACCTCGTCGGCACGGCGCAGCGATACCTGCGGGTGCGCCGAGGGTGAGCCGATCTCGGGGTCGAAGTTGAGGTCGACGAAGAGTTCCGTGATGCCCGCCTCGGCAAGCCGGCCGAAGTCCGACCGGATCTGCTCCAGCGTGCCGGTGAGCGGTGTCCGGTCGGCCGCGCCCGCCGGGCGTACCTGCACCGCGCCGCGGCAGACGAACCGCAGCGATCCGGGATCGCGTTCGGCCTCGGCTGCCGCCGTCCGGACCGTGGCGACCGCCTCGGCGACGCCCGTCAGGTCAGCCTGGCTGCCGCTGATCCAGCCGTCGGCGAGCCGGCCCGCCCGGCGCAGCGCTGCGGGTGCCTGGCCGCCGAGCAGGATCGGCGGGTGCGGTCGCTGCACCGGCTTCGGGTCCATCCGGGTCGGCGGGACCTGGTAGAACTCGCCGCGATGCGCGATGACCTCGTCCTGCCAGAGGCTGCGCAGAACGGTGACGAACTCGGCGGCGCGCTGGCCCCGCCGGTGCCGGCTCGCGCCGGTCGCCCGGTACTCCTCGTCCGACCAGCCGAGGCCGAGCCCGACGTCGAGCCGTCCGCCGGTGAGGATGTCGAGGGTCGCCGTCTGCTTGGCCAGCACGACCGGGGAGAGGAACGGCATGTTGAGCACCGCGACGCCGAGCCGGATCCGCGAGGTGTGGGCGGCGAGGAAGGCCAGCGTGGTCAGCGGATCCTGCACGCTGTGGTACGTCTCGCTCCAGCCGAGGTCGGCGGGGGCCAGCAGACGCTGGAACGCCCACAGCGAGTGGTATCCGAGCAGTTCCGCGCGCCGGGCGACGTGGACCATGTTCTCCGCGGTGGCCCATGAGCCGGAGACCGGCGGGGCGAATCCAATCTCCACTCCGGCACGCTAGCCGGTGCGACCCCGGTCGACGCCCGGAACGGAACGACGAGGGCCGCCCCGGTCGGGACGGCCTTCGAACGGAGTTGGGCGCGAGGTCAGTACCGGCCGAGGTTCTGCACCGGGCAGATCACGATCCGCGGCGCGCGCGCCGGGTCCAGCCAGGTCAACACCCGGACCAGGTTGGCGTGCGAGAGGCTGACGCAGCCGGCGGTCGCGTTGCCGCCGCTGGTGCTGAACTCGTGCAGGAAGATGCCACTGCCGGCGTTCGGGATCGGCTCTGGCACGTTCGGCGGCATGTTGTACGTGATCACCGCGAAGTGGGTGTACGCGGGGATCTCCTTCCACAGCGCCTCGCTGAAGCCACCCGGGTTGGTGGTGCTGTGCTGGAAGGTGTTGTACAGCGGCGATTCCGGGTTCTCGTTCCACCAGTCGTTGGTCACCACCCGGTGGTACGGGTAGCGCACCCCTGGGTCGGCGCCGATGCCGTACATCGTCTCGCCGAACGAGTAGACGCCGGTCGGCGTGGTGGGCACGCCCTCGACGTGGTTGTCGCTGAAGCCCCGGGAGCCGATCCGCGCCGGCAGCGGGGGGAAGACCGCGACCCAGTGGCCGCCGGCCACGGCGAACGTCTCCAGCGTCGCGTACGTGGTGTTGTAGCCGTTGCCGGTGACGAGGACGACCTGCCGGGTCTCCTCCGGCAGCGTGGTCAGCGCCGACGCCCGGTTCGGCGGCGGGATCGGCCGCCCCCGCCCGGTCACGAGCACCTCAGCAGGACGGCGGTACGCACGGAAGATTGTCTCCGTTCCATTCGCAGCATGATCGCAGTTCCGGTCCGGGCCGGCTGCCCCGGAAATGGTGAGGAATCTCAGTCGGGGACAGCGGCGGGTCGGTGTAACGGGATCGGCGACCCGGACGCAGCAGCACGCCCGCCGACGTTCCGGAAGACAGGACGGGTCAGGACCGGGTCCGCAACTCCCCGGTCCTGACCCCCAGCCGTCCGGCGTGGTAGCGGACTTCGCCGGATTGGACGCGCGGGCGTGGCACGCCGCCCACGCTCGGCTCAACCCGACGAGCCGGCCCGCCTGCACTCAGCTCCACGGTGCCCAGCTACCGGACTTCGGTGCGCTCCCGACCCACCCCGAAGAGCCGTGAGCGCCGGATCAGGCTAGGCGGGTCCTTCCAGGTCGGACAAGACACGGGAGGCGTGGTGGAGGGTGATTGATATCAACGTTGAAAACCGGCATGTCGGCGTAACACGACCGTCGACAGGAGCGCTATTTCCGGTCGGAGCGACCTCTGCGCGGACGCCGCGCGCGGCGGGCGGCGAGGCCACCCACCAGCAGCGCGAGCGCCAACACGTGCAGCAGCCGTACGCCGGTGGCGGCCGGCTGACCGGCGGCCGGCAGGGCCGGCAGCAGCGCCACCCCGCCCAGCGCGGTCGCGACGGCGGCCCCGCCGAACACCGCCGGGCCGCCTGGCGCCGGTCGCCCGTTCACCATGCCATGCCGGCGCGCGAGGCGCCGGGCCAGGTCGACGGCGACCGCCGCACCGAGCAGCGTGCTGCTCAGGTCCGCCACCGTCCACCAGTGCAGGCCGGTCCGGGCGTACCAGTCCACCCCCAGCGCCCGGAGCCAGCCGTCGGTGTGGGTGAGGTGGTCCCAGCCGAGATGGGTGACGGCGCCGAGCAGCGCCGAGCCACCGGTGATCCACCATCGGGGCACGCTCGTCCGGGCGTCCGCCACCCACCCGGTGGTCGCCCGGCCGGGCAGCCACGGCGCGACCACGGCCGCGCAGCGACGAGCCAGCCAGGCGTAACCGAGGGCCACCGGCAGGCACCACCAGAACAGGCCGGCGGCGGTGTGGTTGCCGCCGACCTCGAACCGGGTGCCGGCGGCCAGGTACGCGACGTCCGGCGACACCGCACCGGCGGCCAGCGCCACCCCGTCGAACCAGCGCGGCCGCCACAGCTTCAGCGGCAGCACGGCGGCCAGGTGCGACGGGAACGTCAGCGGCATGGCGGCCGGTGCCGTCAGTCCCGGGACCGGCTCAGAAGTGCTTGAGCAGGTCGGGGAAGGCGGTCAGGTGCAGCACGCCCGGGTCGGCCGGGTCGAGTTCGTCGTGCTCCAGCACCCAGGTGTTGTCGTTGGGGATGAACACGGCGTTCATGCCGGCCGCCCGGGCCGGCAGGATGTCCGACTTCGGGGAGTTGCCGATCATCCACCCGGCGGCCGGGTCGAACCCGTGCTCCCGGGTCAGCCAGCGGTACGTGTCGACGTCCTTCTCCGGCACGATGTGCGCGGCCTGGAAGTGGTGCAGCAGCCCGGAGGCGTCCAGCTTGCGCTGCTGCTCCTCCCGGTCCCCCTTGGTCAGCAGCAGCAGCGCGTGCCGGCCGGCGAGCTCGTCCAGCGCGTCGGCCACCCCGGGCATCAGCTCGACCTGGTGCTCCACCAGCGCCACCGCCAGCTCCTGGATCTCCCGGCGCTCGGCCTCGGTGGCCGGCCGCTGGCGCAGCCGCTCCAGGCACTCGCCGAGGCTGTGCAGGAAGACCTTGCTGCCGTAGCCGTGCACGGCGGCGTTGGCCCGCTCGATGTCGTCCAGGACGGCGCGGATCGCGACCCGGTCCAGGGTGGGGTGGTCCAGCCAGGCCAGGAAGTCGTCGATCACCCGCTCGAAGAGCAGGTTGTTCTCCCAGAGCGTGTCGTCGGCGTCGAACACCAACACCTGCCCCGGGGGCACCGTCGCGCCACCGCCCGTCATGCCGTCCCCTCCCCGTGCCGGGCCGGTCACCACCTGGCCCGGCGGGGACTATAGGGCACCGCCGCCGGAGCGCCCAGGGACTTTCCCGCGGCGCGGGGCCGGCGCCACCGGCGGCTCCAGCAGCCGGGTGGCGATCATCTCCTCCCGCTGCTCCTGCGCCTCCGGCCGGAGCCGGCCGCCGCGGGTGAGCATGACCACGCCGTGCAGCAGACTCCAGCCGAGTTCGGCGAGGGTGTCCGGATCCCGGCCGGCGGCCAGCGGCGCCACGGCGGCGCGCAGCTGCGCGAACGCGGCGGCCGGGGTGACCGGCGCCCGGTCCGCGCCGAGCGTCAGGTCGGGGGTGTGCGCGAGCATCGCGTCGTACACCTCGGGGTTGGCGTAGGCGAAGTCGAGATACCCGGAGACCACCGCGGACCAGGCCCGGCGCGGGCCGTCGGCGGCCGACCGGGCGGCGGTGAGCGCGGCGGCCAGCTCGGCGAAGCCGCGCACCGCGACCGCGGCCAGCACGGCGTCCCGGTCGGCGAAGCACCGGTAGAAGACGCCGAGGTCGACCCCGGCGCGCTCGGCCAGCCGGCGCGGCGTGACCGCCGGCCAGCCCTCCGCCTCGGCCAGCTGCCGGGCCGCCGTGACGATGGCCGCCGCCGCGCCCGGCTCGGCGGGGGCCGCGGTCTCGACCTGGTCGGCGTGGGTCGCGGTCTCGACAAGGTCGGCGGGGGTCGCGTCCCCGCCCGGGTCGGGGCGGGTCGCGGCGGCACGCCGGTCGGCGTGGACGGCGGCCTCGCGCCGGTCGGCGTCGCCGTCCTGGTCGTCGGACACCTCGCCGAGCCTAGCCGCGGTCGCGGACCGTGAGCGGCCGGCGACGGATTGGCGACTGTTCGCCGCCGCGACACAATCCGCAGGTCAGCGGCGCAGCGTCAGGATCAGGTCGGCCACCAGGGCGGTCCAGCCGGTCTGGTGCCAGGCGCCGAGCCCCGCCCCGTTGTCCCCGTGGAAGTACTCCGGGAACGCGATCAGGTCCCGCCAGTCGGGGTGGGTCTGGAAGAGCTGGCAGGCGCCGTAGATCGGCCGGCGGCCCCAGCCGTCCCGGGTGAACAGCGCGATCAGCCGGGCCGAGAGGTCGTCGGCGATCTCGTCCAGCGTCCGCTTCACCCCCGACCGGGTGGGGTACTCCACGCGCAGGTCGTCGCCGTAGAAGGCGGCGTAGTCGCGCAGTGCGCTGATCAGCAGGAAGTTGGTCGGCATCCAGATCGGCCCGCGCCAGTTGGAGTTGCCGCCGAACAGCCCGCTGGTCGACTCGGCCGGCTCGTAGCCGACGCAGAACTCCTGACCGCCGAGGGTCACCGCGAACGGCTTGTCCAGGTGCGCCCGGGAGAGCGTGCGCAGGCCGTACTCGGAGAGGAATTCGTCGGTGTCGAGCATCCGGGCCAGCAGCCGGACCACCTGCTCCGGGCCGACCATGGACAGCAGCCGCTGCTGGCGGCCGTCCGGGCCGAGCCGGCGGGCCCCGATCACGTCGGCGTACTCGGGGCGGTTGGTGAGGAACCAGCGCAGCCGGGCGCCCAGCTCGGGCAGCCGGTGCAGGGTACGCGCGGTGAGCCGGGTGACCGCGGCCAGCGGCAGCAGCCCCACCACCGAGCGGACCTTCAGCGGCACCTTGGTGCCGTCGGTCAGCCGCAGCACGTCGTAGAAGAACGCGTCCTCCTCGTCCCAGAGCCCCTGCGAGTACGCCGCCGCCGCGATGTACGCGAAGTGCTCGAAGAACTTGGTGGCGGTGTCCACCCAGGTGCGGTCGTGCTCGGCCAGCACGATCGCGATGTCGAGCAGGTTGAGCGCGTACATGGCCATCCAGCCGGTGCCGTCGGACTGCTCCAGCACCCCGGCCACCGGCAGCGCCGCCGACCGGTCGAACGGCCCCACGTTGTCCAGCCCGAGGAAGCCGCCCTCGAAGACGTTGTTGCCGCCGGTGTCCTTGCGGTTGACCCACCAGGTGAAGTTGAGCAGCAGCTTGTGCATCACCCGGGCCAGGAAGTCGTGGTCCCGGCTCCCGTCGATCTCGAAGACCTTCAACGCCGCCCACGCGTGCACCGGCGGGTTCACGTCGCCGAACGCCCACTCGTACGCCGGGATCTGCCCGTTCGGGTGCAGGTACCACTCGCGCAGCAGGAGCAGCAGCTGCTCCTTGGCGAAGCCCGGGTCGACCCGGGCGATGCTCACGCAGTGGAAGGCCAGGTCCCAGGCCGCGTACCAGGGGTACTCCCACGGGTCCGGCATGGAGATCACGTCGAAGCTGGTCATGTGCCACCAGGCGCTGTTGCGTCCGTGCCGGCGCCCCGGTGGCGGCGGCGCGGAGCCCGGATCGCCCTCCAACCACCGCTTCACGTCGAAGTGGTAGAACTGCTTGCCCCACATCAGCCCGGCGATGGCCTGCCGCGCCACCAGGGCCTCGTCCGCGGTGGCGGCGGCCGGGATCACCCCGGCGAAGAACCGGTTCGCCTCCGCCCGCCGGGCCCACACCACCGCGTCGAAGCCGGCGCCCAGGTCCGCCGGCGGCGGCGCGGCGTCGCCGGGCGGCGGGGCGGTACGGGTCAGCCGCAGCCGGATCTGCCGCTGTTCGCCGGCCGGCACGTCCAGCACGTAGTGCAGGGCGCCCTTGGTGCCCTCCCGCGCCGGGTTCACCGTCGCCGCCCCGTTGACCACGTGGTCGTTGATCCCGTCCTTCGGGTACCGGGAGCGGCCCGGCAGCCCCCAGAGCCGCTCGGCGTTGGTGTCGTTGTCGCAGAGCAGCGGGGTCGGCGACCCCTCCCCCTCCAGCAGCAGCTGGCCGAGCACCCGGTGCTCGCCGACCAGCCGGGACCCCGCCCCGACCAGCCGGGGGATCCGGTCGCCGCCCGGCAGCCCCCACGCCCAGGTGTTGCGGAACCACAGGGTGGGCAGCACGTGCAGCCGGTCGTCCCGGTCACCCCGGTTGGCCACCGTGATCACGACGCACAGGTCGGTCGGGGACGCCTTGGCGTAGTCGACGGTCACCGCCCAGTACCGGTCGTCGTCGAAGATGCCGGTGTCGACCAGCTCGTACTCGGTGTCGTCCCGGCCGCGCAGCGCGTTGACCGCGACCAGCTCGTCGTACGGGAAGGCGGCCTGCGGGTAGTGGTAGCGCCAGCGCATCCACGAGTGGGTGGGCGTGGAGTCCTCGTACCACCAGTAGTCCTTGGCGTCCTCGCCGTGGTTGCCGCCGTCGCCGCCGAGGCCGAACATCCGCTCCTTGAGGATCGGATCGCGGCCGTTCCACAGGGCGAGGGCGAAGCAGAACGTCTGCCGGTCGTCGCAGACGCCGGCCATGCCGTCCTCGCTCCACCGGTAGGCTCGGGACCGGGCGTGGTCGTGGGGAAAGTAGTCCCACGCCGTGCCGTGCTCGCTGTAGTCCTCCCGCACCGTCCCCCACGCCCGTTCGGACAGATACGGACCCCATGCCCGCCAGTCCTGCTCCCCCGCGTCGGCCTGGGCGAGCCGGATCCGCTCGGGGTCGGGCGCGGGCGCGTTCGTCGGCGGCACGTCGGTGATCACGTGCACATCTTCGACGCCGCCGGGGTACTCCACCACAGCGGCCATTCTCGTCGTGGCGTGTTACACCCCGCCGCGGGTGGAGGAAAGTTGATCGAGATTCGGTTCGGTTCGCAGGTGTGCGGGCAGCTCAGCAGCGGTGCGACCCGGGAGTGGCTGGTCACCGACGGCCTCGGCGGGTACGCCATGGGCACGGTCAGCGGGCTGCGGACCCGCCGCTACCACGGGCTGCTGGTGGTGGCCGGCGAGACGCCGGCGTCCCGTCGGGTCGGCCTGGTCAGCCTGGACCCGGCCGTGCTGCTCCCCTCCGGCGCCCGGGTGCGGC
The DNA here is from genome assembly GCF_003176715.1 of Micromonospora sp. S4605. NCBI lineage: Bacteria > Bacillati > Actinomycetota > Actinomycetes > Micromonosporales > Micromonosporaceae > Micromonospora > Micromonospora sp. S4605. The sequence continues at coordinate 3,262 of NZ_QGSW01000057.1, read as the reverse complement.
TGGGCGCGCACGAGTGGGCCTCCGGGGTCGTCGACCCGCCCGGCTTCGAGCTGCTGGAGCAGTTCACCCTGGTCGACGGGGTGCCCCGGTGGCGGTGGCGGCTCGGCGACGTGGTGATCGAGCGGGAGCTGGCCATGCGGCACGGCCACCGCTGCGTCGCGGTGGTGCACCGGCTGGTCGCCGGCGGCCCGGTGCGCCTGGAGTTGGCCGCGGCCTGCACCTGGCGGGACGCGCACGGCGAGCGCCGCGCCGGCGGGCCGGCGCCCCGGGTGGAGCCGGTGGCCGGCGGGGCGGTGGTCGAGGGCGCGTTCCGGCTCGCCGGGCCGGACTGGACCCCGGCGGGCCAGTGGTGGCTGGGCGTGCACCACCGGGAGGAGGCCGAGCGGGGCCTGCCGCCGAGCGAGGACCTCTGGTACGCGGGCCGCTTCGCCGGCGTCCTGGAGCGCCCGGGCGACACCGTGTCGGTGCTGGCCTGGGCCGGCGACCTGGCCGAGGAGCCACCCTCGGCGGCCGAGGTGATCGCGACCGCCCGGGCCCGCAACCGCCGGGTGGTGGCCGCCGCGCGCCCCGCCGACGACGTGGCCGGCACCCTCGCCCTCGCCGCCGACGCGTTCGTCATCCGTGCCGCCCGGGGGCCGGACGTGGTCGCCGGGTACCCGTGGTTCGGCGCCTGGTCGCGGGACACGATGATCTCCTACGAGGGCCTGTTCCTCGCCACCGGCCGGGCCGACGAGGGGCGCGAGCTGCTGCGGTCGTACGCGGCGACGCTGTCGGAGGGGATGCTCGCCAACACCGCCGACACCGGGCGGGTGGAGTACAACACGGTCGACGGCACGCTGTGGTTCCTGCACGCGGTACGCCGGCACGTCGCCGTCACCGGCGACACCGACCTGGCCGCCGAGCTGCTGCCAGCGCTGCGCACGGTGGTCGACGCGCACCTGGCCGGCACCCGGTACGGCATCGCCGTCGACCCGGCCGACGGGCTGCTCACCTCCGGCGCCCCGGGGGCGGCGCTGACCTGGATGGACGCCCGGGTGCACGGGGTGCCGGTGACGCCGCGGGCGGGCAAGCCGGTCGAGGTCAACGCGCTCTGGATCAACGGGCTGGCCGGGCTGGCCGAGTTGAGCGAGCTGGCCGGGCGGGACGCCGCCGAGCTGCGCCGGCTGCACGAGCGGGCGACCGCCGCGTTCCGCGACCGCTTCCCCGCCCCGGCCGGCTGGCTGTACGACGTGGTGGACGCGCCCGCGCCGGCGTACCCGCTGGGCGCGGAGCGGCACGACGACGACCTGCTCCGCCCCAACCAGCTGCTGGCCTGGTCGCTGCCGTACGCCCCGCTGGAGCCGGACCCGGCGGCGCTGCGCCGGGTGGCCGCCGGGCTGCTCACCCCGCTCGGCCCGCGTAGCCTCGCCCCGGGCTCCCCTGGGTTCGTCGGGCGGCACCGGGGCGGGCCGGCGGAGCGGGACGGGGCGTACCACCAGGGCACCGTCTGGCCGTGGCTGCTCGGCCCGTACGCCGACGCCTGCCGGCGGGCCGGCCTGCCGGTCGACGACCTGTTCGTCGGCGTGGAAGCCCACCTGGCCGAGTACGGCCTGGGCTCGGTGAGCGAGACGGCCGACGCGGACGCCCCGCACCGGGCGACCGGTTGCCCGTTCCAGGCCTGGTCCGTCGCCGAGCTGCTGCGGGTGCGCCGTTAACGGTTTACACCTCTGCAACGACCGCGTCTCCGCTGGTTAGCCGGTCGCCCGCAGGATTGGATCCGATCCAGCCGCGACGACGGGCACCGGCGCAGGTGCCGGCCGGCGCGCGCCTGGGGACAACTCAGAGGGGGCCGCATGTCACCTGACGCCGACGTGATCGACATCCACCCCGCCCGGCACCTGCGGGTGCTGATGCTGTCCTGGGAGTACCCGCCGGTGCTCGTCGGCGGCCTCGGCCGCCACGTGCACGCCCTCTCCGTCGCCCTCGCCGCCGCCGGCCACCAGGTCACCGTGGTCACCCGCCACGCCGACGGCGCACCCCTGGAGGAACACACCGACGGCGTACGCGTCATCCGCGCCGCCGAAGACCCGGTCACCTTCCCCCTGGCCACCAACAGCCTGCTGGCCTGGACCATGGCCTTCAACCACACCCTCACCCGCGCCGCCCTGCGCGCCACCGACACCGCCGACTACGACGTCGTCCACGCCCACGACTGGCTCGTCGCGCACACCGCGGTCACCCTCGCCGAGCACCTCGACCTGCCCCTGGTGACCACCATCCACGCCACCGAGGCGGGCCGGCACCAGGGCTGGCTGCCGGAGGAGATGAACCGCACCATCCACGGCGTCGAACACTGGCTGAGCAACGCCTCGACCCGGGTGATCGCCTGCTCCGGCTACATGCGCGACCAGGTGACCACCCTCTTCGAGGTGCCGGCCGGGCAGGTCGACGTGGTGCCCAACGGGGTCGACGACCGGGCCTGGCGGGCCCGTCCCCGGGCGGTGGCGTCGGCGCGGGCCCGGTTCGCCGGGGACGGGCCGCTGGTCGGGTACGCCGGCCGGCTGGTCTACGAGAAGGGCGTACAGCACCTGGTGCACGCGGTGCCGTACCTGCGCCGGCGGCACCCCGGGCTGCGGGTGGTGATCGCCGGGGACGGGCCGTACCGGGCGGAGCTGGAGGAGGAGGCGCGGCGGCTCACGCTCGGGCCGACCGTACGCTTCACCGGCTTCCTGGACACCACCCAGCTGCCGGCGATGCTCGGCGCCACCGACGCGACAGTGGTGCCCAGCCTCTACGAGCCGTTCGGGATGGTGGCGCTGGAGGCGGCGGCGGCCGGCGCGCCGCTCGCGGTGGCCCGTACCGGCGGGCTCGCCGAGATCGTCGAGCCGGGCGTCACCGGCGTGACCTTTCCGCACAGCGATCCGGACGCCCTGGCCGGCGCGGTCGGCCAGCTCCTCGGCGACGAGGTCTTCGCCCGCCGGGTCGCCCGGCGTGCCCGGACCATGGTGGGTCGGCGCTACGGCTGGGCGAGCATCGCGGGCCGGACCGCCGGCACCTACGCGACCGCGCGCCGGGAGCAGAGCCAGTGGCGGGCCCGGCGTGCGGCCCGGCCGGCCGGCGGCCAGCGGCTCGTCATCCCGGAGGGCAACCTGCTCGGCGCCGGGCACGCCGCCTGCTGAGCCCGGCCGGCCCGCCGACCGTCACGGTGTGGCGGTCGGCGCCGGGGCCAGCGGGGTGGCGCCGTCGCGGGGGTGGCGGGCGGCGGCCCTCGCGGCCAGGCCGG